>NZ_CVTO01000105.1:5497-28233 GCF_900004715.1 Pseudomonas sp. 24 E 13 | reverse complement strand
ACCGCAATGACCGTGCGCCAGCCATAGGGCATTAGCCACACGGTAGCCCCCAGCGCCAGGAGCATGCCGATTGGCCAGCCCGACGCCAGGTATACCGTCAAGGCGCCTCGCTGGCGCACAGGCAACAACTCCTGGTAGTGGGCGAAGGTGACCACCATCATGCCCACGGCCGCGACGCCGGAGAGCAGTCGCAGTACGTACAGGGTGATGTAGTCCGGCGCGAAGGCGCTGGCCAGCGAGATCACGCCGTAACTGGCCAGGCTCCAGATCACCGCCCCCTTGCGTCCGATGCGTTCGGCCAGCTTGCCCCAGATCAACGAGCCCAGCAGCATGCCGATGAACATGGCGCCAATCAGGTGGCCGACGGCTAAAGCGTCCAGCGCAAAGTCCTGGGCGATCAGCGGCGCGGTGTAGACAATGATCATCATCTCCCACGCCTCGATGGCGAAGACGAAGAACAACGCAAGGCAACACTTGAGGTGCTCGCGGGTCAGGGGCACATCGCGGAAAACGTCGCCCACTTGCCGGGTGGAGCGTGCTTCGTGCTTGGGCATTGCAATGGATTCGCTCATGAGGGTGAGGTCCCTTTAAGGGAGATGGCCGCTCGGCCATCTCAAGGTTGAGACGCTAGGCGTCCACGCGATTGCCGATGGGCACGGGGCCCTGGAACAGGCCAAAGGTTGTGATCTCGCTTTCAGGCGGTGGCTCGCAGCTGCCAACGCGACTTGGAGACCAGCCGAAGCGTTGCTTCATGCCGGCCAGCGCCTCGGCCATCTTGAACGCGGCCACGACGGGATCGATGACCGGCACGCCCACCTCACGCTGCACTTGCTCAAAGAAGCCGAACTCAATGGTGCAACCCAGGATAATGGCTTCGGCGCCGTCTTCTTCGACGGCCCGAATGGCTTGTTCAATAATGCGGCGCCGGGTGAGGGCAGGGTCTTTCTGGAATTCATCGACGCCCATTGCGAGTGCGCGCATCGAAGCAAGTCGATCTCCCGCGCCATAGCCACGAACGCGCCCACGCATCTGCTCCATCCACTTGTCACGCCCGACAATAATCGAGTAGCGGTTGGCCAGTTGTGCGGCCACCTGCAGGCTCGACTGGCAGGGCGCGACAACCAGGCAGTTGCCGGAAATTTCTCGCGCGTCCTCCAGCGCCGGATCGTAGAAGCAGCCGATCACCAAGGCGTCGATGTGCTGCTGGGCGCAATCACGCGCAATGCGAACGGTGCGTTCATAGGTCAGTGCCTCATAGGTCCGGTATTCCAGGTGCGTCGGACTGGGCGCCATGTCAAAGGACACCACTTCAACGTGGGTCGACGGTTGTTTAATGCCGTGCAATAAGTCGGCAATCGGTGCATCAAAGGTGGGGCAGCCAATCGGATTGAGCCAGCGTACCGAAACCGCTACATCGTGGGGCTGGAGGGGAGGGGTTGTTGCAGTATCCATGCGCGATGTCCTCACATCAAAGGGGTGCCAGGGCTAGAAGAACTTCACCAGCGCCATGGTCAGTTCAGTGGAGCGCGGCAGATTGGCGCTGCGGTAGTAATCGAAATTCATATTGGCGGACAGGAAGAGCTCTTGTTGGGCAAACCCGGTGTAGGTCATGGAGGGGCCGATCTTTCCCACACGCGACGATGCAAAGCTTGCGGCCGCGCGGTTATTGACGTGGTAGACGTGATGCACGCCCAGCCAGAGGTCATCGCGCACCAGGTAGCCTGCGGCAATGTCGGCGAACCAGTAGCTGATGCCGCCACGCAGCTGGCGCAGGTCGCCGTCCCCCAGGTCGGTGGAGTTGCGATTGCGTGCGGCGTAATGCACGCCGGCGGGGGTGAAAGTGGCGGCGAATTTGCCCTGCCGCCAATAGTTGGCCACGCTGAAACTGACCGCGTAACGGTTGGCAAAGGCACCGTAGCCGGCGACCTCGTTGTTGCCGTTGGGAAACTCGACCATCAGTGTCGGGTTGACCCAGAACGTGGTGTAGTCCGCAGCGCCGTAGGCACTGGTGGGTTCAAGCACGTTGTAGTAGTAGGCGAGGCCGAGATTGGGGGAGGCAATTCCCCATGGGCTGGTGTTCTTCGCACCTTGGGTACTGGCGTAACCCGGGACGGCGCCCACCCAGAACTGCAATTGATCGCGGGTGGTGTCGGTAAAGCCGGTTTCGGAAAAGTACGCCAGCACCGTGTTGCCGCCAGCACGTACATTGCCTTCGGCGTCGCGGTTGAACACGGGAAAGGTTTCCAGGGCCCAGCGCCCGGGCAACCCGGGTTGTCCAAAGCCAATGAACTGTTCGGCGTGGGCCGAAGGGCTGTTGCCCAGCACCAGCGCCAGCGAAACCACAGCGCCGAAGCGCGTCAACGGATGTTGCAACATGACGATTCCCTCTTATTGTGTAGGTGAACGCATGGGAAGGCCGCCGCTTGGCGGCGGGTTGGGGTCAGGGCATGACGCCGTACACGGCGTAGGCCGTTTGTTCGTCGAGGTAGCCATTCTTCAGGTCGTTGCGCACGGCGGCGGGGTCGCGTGCGGCCGGCGGTCCGTAGCCCCCGCCGGCACCGGTGCGTACGCGTACCAGGTCGCCTGCATTGAGCGGCACTGCGCTGGCCATGGCGTAGCGTTGCGGCGGCTGGTCACCGCGCAGGACTTCGACGTAGTTGGGCGTGCCGTCCAGACCCTCTTGCAAGCCCCATGGTGGTACGACCGAGCGGGTGTAGCCGCAGGTCAGGAAGCTGCCGTCGGCCCGCACGCGGTAGTCGATGCAAATGCCGCGACCGCCCCGGAACTGCCCATGCCCGCCCGGTTCGTCGTTCAACGCCATGCGTTCCACGTACAGGCCGTAGCGGGCCTCGCACACCTCAACCGGACAGTTGTAGGTTTCGCCGTGCAGCCCGGAATAAACGGCGTTGTTGCCATCGCGTCCGGGCTCAGCGCCCCAACCACCAATCTCTGGCTCCACCAGGGTAAAAACGCGGCCGGTGTCCGGATGCCGACCGCCGATAATGGTGGCGCAGACCGAAGCGAAGTTGCCGGCGGGCAGCCGATTGGGGAACCGCTGGGCCAGACAGCGCAGGATCAGGTCATGCACGCGGATCAGGTTCTCGAAATAGAAGCCTTCAGCCGCCGGTGACTGGGCATCGAACAGCGAACCCGGACGCGTCAGCACCGTCAGCGGACGGAAGGTGCCGCCGTTGGTGATGCCCTGCGGTGCCGTCAGCGCCTTGAAGACCATCTGCGCTGCCACCACGGCGCCGTCCCGGCTCAGGTTGGTTGGCCCTGCGCACTGGTCGGGGTTGTCGCGCAAGTCGATAGTCAAGGTGTGGTCATGAATGTGTACGGTGACCTTGAAGAGGCTGCCGTCGTCCTGCGGTTCCTCCAGAAACAGGCTGGCATTGGGCAGCTCCATCAGGGCCTTGCGCGAAACCTTTTCGCCCAAGTCCATGAAGTCCTGCATGGCCATCAGGAACAGGTCCGTGCCGTATTTGGCGGTCAGCTCACGCAGGCGCAAGGCTCCACTGCGCACCGCTGCCACGCCCGCCCACAGGTCGCCCTCCATGAAGTCCGGCATGCGCGTGTTGGCGCGAAGGATCTGCAACACGGAGCGAATCGGTTGGCCGCGGCTGATCAGCTTGACCGAGCACAGGCGCAAACCTTCCTGGAAGATATCGGTGGCCTGGGTCGACAGCGACCCAGGCACCATGCCGCCGACATCGTTCCAATGGGCAATGTTGGCGGTCCAGGCCACACGCCGCCCGTCGGCGAACACCGGCATGGCCAGCACCACATCATTGAGGTGGGTCACAGCACCGCTGTGAGGGTCGTTGCAAATGAAGACATCGCCGTCCTGGATATCGTCGGGGCCGGTATGGTGCAGCAGGATCTGTTTGACCGCCTTGTCCAGCACGCCGACAAAGGCCGGGATCCCGGCCCCGGAACTGGCGATGTCACCGTGGGTGTCGGTGATGCCGGTGCCCATGTCCAGCACCTCGTAGATCACCGGGCTCATCGCCGCCTTGCGCATGGCGGCGAACATCTCGTCGGCAATGGCTTGCAGCGAGTTCTGGATAATGTCGCGGGTGAAGATGTCGAGTGTATGCATGGTGATATCCCCGTCAGCCGTTGAGCGTGATGTGCAGGTTGCCGAGGCGGTCCACGAGCACGTGGTTGTGCGGGTGAACCACGACGGTGGTGCCGGCGTCTTCAATCACGGCGGGGCCGTCAAAGCACATGTACGGCTCCAGCAGGGCGTAGTCATAAATGGCCGCTTCGTGAATGCCGTCCGTGGCGTAGTCGACTTGGCGTTGGCCCTTGCGGGCGGCGTCAATCGTGCGCCCGGTGACGGGGAGGGCCTGGGGGATCAACTTGTCGATTTGGGCGACAGCGACCAGATGGAAACCGACAATCTCCAGCGGCGCCTCGAGGCGATAGGTGTAGTGCTGTTCATAAAGCGTGTGGAAGCGCTGTGCGATGTGTTTCCAGTCACTGTCCAGGCGTTCATCAAGGCCCAGCGGTACTTCCACCGAATGCTCCTGGTTCTGGTAACGCAGCTTGCAATGCACCTGAAGTTCGACCCGCTCCGGGGGCACAGCCTCGGCCGTGAACTGCTCGCGGGCGCTGGCCACCAGTTCCTCCAGGAACGCTTGGGTGTGCTCCAGGGCCTGTGACTGCGTGGTGTCAACAAAGCGATTGATGAACAAGTCACGACGCAGATCCGAAAGCGTCATGCCCCATGCCGAGAACACCGAGGCCCCACGGGGGACGATGACCTTTTTAACCCCCAGTTCCTGGGCCAGGGCCACTGCATGCAGTGCACCTCCACCGCCAAAGGCCATCAAGGTCAGCTCGCGTGGGTCGTGGCCACGGCTCAATGACACCAGCTTCAAGGCGTTGACCATATTGTTGTTGGCCAGGCGTATTACGCCGCGTGCGATCTCATCGGCAGGCAGTTGCAGGCGCTCGCTCAGCGCGTTGAAACCCTGGGCGACGGCCTTGACGTCGGCGCTCACTTCGCCGCCGCAGAAGTACTGCGCATTGATGCGGCCCAGCGCCAGATTGGCGTCGGTGGTGGTGATCTCGGTGCCACCTTGGCCATAGGCGGCCGGGCCGGGCACGGCGCCGGCGGACTGTGGGCCGACATGCAGCTTGTCGAATGCGTCGACCCAGGCGATGGAGCCTCCACCATTGCCGATTTCCACCAGGTCCACCACCGGCACCATGATCGGGTAGCCGGCATTGATTCGGTCGCGCTCGATCCAATAGTCCGTCTTGATCGCAACCTGACCGTTGCGGATCAGCGCGCATTTGGCCGTGGTGCCGCCGATGTCCAGCCCGAGCAGGTTGGGCTCATCGATCAACCGGCCCAATTCGGCCGCTGCCCAGAAGCCACTGGCCGGCCCGGACTCGACCATGGTGATAGGGATATCGCGGGCATGGGCCACGCTGTCGACACCGCAATTGGACTGCATGATGTACAGCGGCGCCTGATAGCCCTCGCTGCGCAGGCCAGCCTCCAGCTCATCCAGGTAGCGGGCGGCGATCGGTTGCACATAGGCCGAGAGGGCCGTCGTACTGGTGCGCTCGTATTCGCGCCACTCGCGGGTGATCTGGTGCGAGGCAACCACCGAGACCTCGGGCCACAAGCGTTTTACCTCGTTCAACACCGCCTGTTCGTGGCTGGGGTTGGCATAGGCATGCAGCAGGCAGATGGCGATCGCTTCAACGCCATCGGCACGCAAGCCCTCAATCATGGCCGGCAGTTCATCCAGCGCCAACGGCTCGCGTTCGCGCCCATCGGTGCACAGGCGTCCGGCAACTTCCAGGCGTAGGTAGCGCGGCACGAACGGGGCGGGCTTGACCCACTTCAGGTTGAAATAGTCGGGCCGGTTGGCGCGTGCGATTTCCAGGATGTCGCGAAAACCTCGTGTGGTAATCAGGGCGGTTTTGACCCCACGGCGTTCGGTCAAGGCGTTGATGACCACTGTGGTGCCATGGGCGAGAAAATCAACCTGCGACAGGGTGACCCGAGCCTTGCGGATCACATTGAGAATGCCCTGGGCAAAGTTCGGCGGGGTGGTATCGACCTTGGCGGTACGGATCGTCTGTTGACCGGTGACGGGATCGTTCTCGAAGTACACCAGATCGGTGAAGGTGCCCCCCACATCGGTCGCGACGCGCACAGTCTTGCGGTTTGATTGCACAGTGCATCTCCTGAGGTTTGTTGTTCTTGTCAGGCACAGGAGATGGCTGCCGTCGCGACCCTCCTCTGCGGATGGTCACGATGCTAGGCAGGGCCTCGGGCGGGTTGCTACGGGCGGGGCGGGTAAGGGGCGGGCAATCGCGCGTTGCCCCTACCCAGGTGGGTAGGTTTGCGGCTCAGAGCGAGGTGTCGAGATAGCCTTCGCGCAGTGCCGCGCTGATGGCGGCTGTGCGGTTGTCCACTCCCAGTTTGGCGAACAGGTGCTTGAGGTGAAATTTCACGGTGTTTTCGGAGATATCCAATGCGAGCGCGATCGCTTTGTTGGATTGACCCTGAGACAGCAGGCTCAGCACCTGGCGTTCCTTTGCACTCAACACGCTGTGTGCGGGCATGGGATGTGCCCGCCAGCCGCGCAATCGCTTGATCACCGAGGTGAGCATCGGTGGTGGCGCCGGATAGTCCAACAACGCGGGCAGCAGGCTCGGCCCGACTTCCAGGAGCAATCCTGGCAGGCCATGCTGGATGATCGGGGCCAGGGTCTGTTCGGTGTCCTCGGCATGAAGCGTGCGCACCTTGCCGCTGGCGGCCAAGGCCATCAACCTCAAGCGCCACGCCGGCAGGAGCAACGCTTTTGTCTCCATCTGCGCGGCGACACGTTGCAGGCGGGTCAGCGCGGCAGCCGAGAGGCCGCTCTGCAACTGCAGACGGGCCAATGCCAGCGTGGCGGCTTCTTGACCACGCCAATCCTGGGCACAGTTGGCGATGCGCTCCAGGTCCATCTGTAAAAGCGCCTGGCGGGCGATAGGCAGTTGCCCTCCCTGCACCCACGCATCGATACGCCAGGCCTGCACCAACCTTGATAAACGTGGCCATTGGCGGGCATCAGCCAGTTGGTCGACATGGTTCAGTTCCAATAGAGCCGCGTGCAGGCCATGGCTACGCAACCGCGTGCGCCAGGTGAGTTCAGCCGTTACGGCGACAATATCCAGCCAACCGTCGGCATGCTCCAGCGCGGCCCAGCCGTCCTCGAGCCAAGGCCGGGTCTGCGCCCATTCACTTTGCCAATACAGATGCCTGGCCTTGAAACAGCCCACCAGCGCCCGCAATGAACTTTCCTGGCCGAATTGCCGGGTGGCAAACGTCAGGGCCTGCTCCAGCAGCACACTGGCTTCATCGACACGTCCAGCGAGTGCCAGGGCTTGCGCCTCGTGAATACGGCAATAGTTTTCGCCGCGTGGGCTGGCAATGACGCGCATTTTGACGTGTGCATCTCTGATGGTGCGCAAGCTCGATTCCAGTTCGCCGCGTGTCAGGGCGGCCAGGGCCAGCACGCACTCCAGGGTGGCTTGCGCGAGTGTCTGGTCGAGGGCGGAGGGGCCGGCATGGACGCTCAGGGTGTCGGCGTCAAGAGTGTCCAGGTGGTCGTGATAGGCCGCTGCGAGGGTCTGGATGACGTGAAAGTCGCGGGCCAGTCGCGCGTCTGCGGCGACCTTGCCGCTGGCGCGTTGCAGCAACTGCGTCGACAGCGCGTGATCGCCCAGCTTGGCGTGCAGATAGGCCTGGAGCAGCAGGAGATCGGGATGGCTGTTGCATGTGGCGGCATCGAACTGTTGCAGCAGACCTTGGGCGTAGCGGATGCCATGGTGCAATACCAGCTCCCACCCCCCGGCGCTGACCACCAGGCTCACCGCCAATGGGATGTCGTCAGCCTTGAGCGCATGGTGAACGGCCTGGCTCCAATCCTTCTGGCCCGCGAGCCAGTGTGCCGCAGCGCAATGAATAGACTGGCGCTGCCGGCTGTTGACTCGCAGTCGCAGGAAATCCCGCAAAAGGGTGTGGTAGCGAAACCATTGGCGCTCCGGATCCAGCGGAATCAGCAAGGTGTCCAGGTGGGCAAGTTGTTGCAGCCGTTCGGCACTGTCATGACGACCACCCACCGCATCTGCCAGGTCGGCATTGAAGCGTTGCAGCAGGCTCGTCTGCAGCAGCAGTGACTGGCAGTCTTCGGACAGGCTAGTGAATATGTGCGTGGTGAGGTAGTTGGCGACATCCGCCACACCGCCGGAGAAGGCGGTCAGACCATAAATCGAACCGTCGTTACTCGTGCGCCATAAGCGGGCCAGTTGCACTGCCACGGCCCACCCTTCGGTGGCCTTGTGTACCTGGCACAAGGCAGCGGCGTCCAGATCAGCGCCGAGAATGCCACGGGTTTCTTCAAGGGACAGGGTCAACGCCTGTGCACAGACTTCGTGTACCCAACCCTTGGCTTTCCAACGTGACAATGGCCAGTCCGGTTGTGCGCGGCTGGCCACCACCCAGTGCAGCCAAGGCGCCGCATGCTCCAGCAAATGGCTCAAAATGGCGCTGACCTCGGCACTGGCAGCGAGATGGTAATCATCCAGAAACAGGGTGACTACCCGGTTTTCCCGGGCAAGTGCCTGCAACAAGGCATTGAGTGTGCGTCGTGGCTGCACGTCCATCGCCTGTGAGGCCGCCAGAGAGGGCAAGTTCGCCAGTTCAACCCCAGCCTGGTCCAGGGACAGGATCAGGTAGGCCAGAAAACGGTTGGGTTCGACATCAGCCTCATCCAGCGACAGCCAGGCCGATACCGTATCGGGCGCTTGTTGCCGCACAGCTGCATGCCATTGCATCAGCAAGGTGGTTTTGCCATAGCCCGCCGGAGCCGTCAGCAACGTCAGCGGGACAGGCGCGTTCTGCTTCAGGGAAGCCAACAGCGTTTCTCGCGCAACAGATGTCGGCAACACCTGCGGCGGCGTCAGCTTGCCCACCCAGTACCCTGCGTTTGTTGAATGGGAGGAGGGAGTTTGATTCATCGTGAGCGTCACTGGTGAAGAGGTTTTGGCATTGTTGTAACAGCAAAGTCGCGGAGGCATGGGTTAACTGTGTTACAGCTTTTGCATTCAAGGGGGTATAACCGGAGTGACTCCAGACCCCGCTGCCCTCGCGGCCGACGCCTTTGATCCCAGGGGCCATACCGAAAATAAATTCATTTGTTTTCTGCAAGCTCGCTCTTTTCCAACCTGACCCATGCCCGCGTGATAGCACTGAGCTATCAATGCAGTGCGTAATACTCAATGGATTGGTTATCCGGCATCGACGTATCTTCAACCCACCCAGCGTGATTGGCTCACCGCGCCCCTCGCGTCATCCGCATCAATCCAGTCCCATGACGGGCATATTTCAGAGTAAGCCATGAAGAAAACGCTTTCGTTGGCCACACGCATAGGGCTGAGTTTCGCAGCCATCCTGGCGCTTCTGACGATGATCACAGCCATCGGCATTCAGCGTGTTGGCTTCATCGATGCCACGTTGGGCGATGTCGGTGAAAACGCGGCAAAGGTGCAGCGCTACGCCATCAACTTCCGTGGCAGCGTGCATAACCGCGCCATTGCTATCCGGGATGCGGTGCTCGTGACCAGCGACCATGATCTGGACACATACTTGTCGCAGATCAAAGCCCTGGAGCAAGCCTACGCCGACTCGGCGGCGCCGATGGATCAGTTGTTCACACGCGCAAGCGTGACGGGCGAAGAGCTTCGACTGCTGACCGCAATCAAAGAGATTGAACAACAAACCCTCACATCCACCCAGGCGGTCATTTCACTGCGCCGAGCGGGGGACATTCCCGCAGCCCAGGCGCTGCTGATGCGTCAAACGTCTTTGGATTACAGCGAGTGGTTAAAACGCGTGAATGCGCTGATTGACTATGAAGAGGCATCCATCAAGGCCAAGCTCGGCGCGGTGCAGGAAACGGCCAGCCAGTTCAGTACCCTGATGTTGATCGCGACCGGCATTGCCCTGCTGCTGAGCGTCACGTTATCGGCGGTGATTATTCGCTTCGTTAAATCGACATTGGGCGCCGAGCCCACTGAGGTGGCGTTGGCCATTGAGCGTCTGGCGGCGGGTGATCTGAACCAGACGATTTCCACTGATTACCCCAAGAGCGTGATGGGGGTGCTCAAAGACGCGCTTGTGCACTTGGCGCAGACTATTCAACAAGTGCGCGGGGCAGCCCAGGAGGTCAATCATTCCTCCATCCAATTGTCGGCCACCTCGTCGACCAACAATGACCAGATCAACCTGCAAACCCATGAAGCCGAGCAGGTGGCTACGGCCATCACGCAAATGGCCGCGACGGTCAGCGAAGTATCCGGCTATGCCGCGCAGGCGGCTGATGCTTCCCGCCTGGCCGACATCGAAGTGGAAAACGGTAATCGGTTGGTTGCCAGCACTGCCGTTGCCATTGAGCAACTGGCAATAATGCTGGATCAAACCACGGGTACCGTAAATCAGGTATCCAAATACAGTGAAAATATCGGGTCAGTGATCGATGTCATCAACTCCATCGCTTCTCAAACCAACCTGCTGGCGCTGAACGCTGCTATTGAAGCGGCGAGGGCAGGAGAACACGGGCGCGGATTTGCGGTGGTCGCTGATGAAGTTCGCTCGCTGGCCAACCGTACCCAGCAGTCCACCGAGGAAATTCGGGAGATGATCAGCACGCTGCAATTGGGGACGGAAGCCGCCTCGCAAACCATGCGCAACAGTTGCGAGCTGGCAAGCCAAACCGTTACACAAACCCGCAGCGCGCAGAGTGCTCTGGCCAGGATCAGTGAGCAGGTTGGCGCCATCAGTCATATGAATGCCCAGATTGCCAGCGCTTCCGTACAGCAGAGTGGCGTGGCCGATGATGTCGCTCAAAACATCAACCGTATTCACGGCTCCACCGTGCAATCAGCCACCGGCTCGCATCAGGTTGCAACCGCGAGCATGGAACTCTCGCAGTTGGCGGATCGCCTTACGGCGAAAGTGGCGTTCTTCACGGCCGCTTAGGGCGCCAGGTTGGCGCAGGACGGCGTCGTTGACACGTCGGGGGCGCAGGTCGGTACTTTAACCTCCCATCATTTATCTGCGTCGAACGGCCTCAATATCATGCAGGCGGTGCCGATAGACTTGTTATGACCCTATAGGCGGTTTTCCATGTTCAATACCAAACTCAAGAACCAGCTTCACGCTCAGACGGCAGAGCTGTTGGAGCTGCGCCAACTGCGCGATGGCCTGAACCGCGAAATGCTGACGATGAGTATCGACCCGGCATTCAAAATTATCGCCTGCAACGAACATTTCGCAGGCGCCTTGGGCTACGACCAGGATCGGCTCCTGGGTCGCGCCATGGCTGATGTTGTTCCGCAGTACGTATCCAAGCTCCCATGCTTCCACAACTTTCGAGCAGCGGTAGCGGCGGGTAAGTCCATCTCTGATGAATACCGATACCTGCACGCCGACGGTTCCCTGGTGTGGCTTCACGCACATTGGCAACCGGTAAAGGATGAAAATGGCAAGTTGAGCCATGTGACCTGCCATGCCACGAACATCACTTCGCGTGTGGAACAAGCGTCGGAAAATACATCCTTCATCGATGCATTACTTCGTTCGACGGCCGTGATCGAGTTCGATCTTTCCGGGCATGTACTCATGGCCAATGAGCAGTTCTTGAAAGCGATGGGCTACAACCTGAACCAGGCAAAGGGCAGTCACCACCGTATTTTCTGCAGGCCGGATGAAGCGTCGTCGCAGAAATACAAGGAGTTCTGGTCTACCTTGAATAAGGGTGAGTTTGTCGCCGGGCGATTTGAGCGTGTTGACAGCAGCGGTAGGACGGTATGGCTGGAAGCGACGTATAACCCGGTTTATGACACCGAAGGAACGCTCTGCAAAGTCGTCAAGTTTGCGACGGTTATCACCGACCAGGTTGCGCGTGAACAGGACGTCAGTGAAGCAGCCCAAACGGCATTTGAGATCTCCCAGCAGACGGATGTGACTGCTCAGCGCGGAGCCGTCGTAGTCAACGATACGATGCACACCATGCGTAAAGTCGCGGGTGATATGCAGGCGGCCTCCGGCGGGGTAGAGGCGCTCGGCAAGCAGTCGTTGTTGATCAGCTCGATCATTCAGACGATCAGCAGCATTGCGCAGCAAACCAACTTGCTGGCATTGAATGCGGCGATTGAAGCTGCTCGCGCAGGTGAGCAGGGGCGAGGCTTCGCTGTGGTAGCCGATGAGGTTCGACAACTGGCCGGCCGCACCAGTACCGCGACTGAAGAAATCGCATCGGTTGTGTTGCAGAACCAGAAGCTGGTGGAACAAACCGTCGCTGAGATGGCAAACAGTAAGTCCCAGGCGGAGCAAGGCCTTGAACTTGCCACGCAGGCAGGCCAGGTCATTGTTGAAATTCAGGATGGCGCCAAGAGAGTCGTCGAGGCGGTGGGCAGGTTCGCGACTCAAGTGGCTTAGGTCGCGCAGGAATCGTCGGTCGCACTGCGTATGCATTGGACGTCGAACAATCGTCCTCTATCTCATTACCTTCGTTGAGAGTCTGATGGAACACGCTGAAGATCTGTCAACCCTTGAGCAACGTCGTCTTCTGCGTATTCGAGAGCTATGTCTGCTCGACGATCAGCGCGATGGTACGTTTGATCAAATCGTTGCGCTCTGTGCTGAATACTTCCGGGCACCCATCGTGCTCATTTCAATTGTGGATGAACACAAACAGTGGTTCCGCGCCAAGGTCGGCGTGTGCATCAATGAAACGCCCCGCAGCGAATCTTTCTGTGCTTATACCTTGTACTCGCACGAGCTTCTCGAGGTGCTGGACGCGACGCTCGATCTGCGTTTCCAGGACAATCCCCTGGTCACCGGGCTTCCAGGCATCCGCTATTACGCGGGCGCGCCCCTGACCACTGACGACGGTTTGGGTCTTGGCGCTCTGTGCGTGATCGACACCGTCACCCGGCCAATGATGAGCGAGCAAGATGCCTCAATGCTCAGGCATCTGGCTGGACTGGTGATGAGTCGAATCATTGCGCTCAGATCGGAAAACTATGTTGACCCGGCCACAGGCCTGTACAACCGCGCTCGGCTTGAGAGCGACATCGGCAATGCTCAGAATCGCGCAGAAGTCTGCAGTATCGTCGTGATTGATGTGATCTCTCCCGACTTTTTGAACGAGATAGTCAAGACGTTGGGCTATGAGTTTTCCCTGGAATTGATGCTGGCTATCAAGGAGCGCCTGTTAGGGATTGTCCCATCCGAATCGCGGCTTTACAAAATCAGCCCTACACGGTTCGGCCTTATTTTGCCGTACCCCATTGCAGAAGCTGTCAGCAAAGCCATTATCAATGACTACATCACGCCAGTACTGTGCCACGACATTCCTTTGCAGATGACCGTCGGCGTGGGCTTGTTGAAACTTGAGGGGGCAGGCAAGTCGCCGCATGAGTGTCTGCGTCTGGCCATCAGCGCCGCCGATGATGCCCGGGATCGAATGGTTGGCTGGGGTTACTACGAAGATAAATTGGACGCCGCGCAGCAGCGCACTTTTATTATCCTGAGCTCGCTGGCAACGGCTATAGCCAGTGATGAACAATTTCGAATGGTCTACCAGCCTCGTATTGATATAGGCAGCGGAACATGCACGTCGGTTGAGGCGCTACTGCGCTGGGAGCACCCGCTTCTGGGGGCAATCGGACCTTCCGAGTTCATCCCGCTGGCTGAAAAAACAGCGTTGATGGGGCAGATCAGTCTGTGGGTCTTGCGCAACACGATCGACCAGGCGGCTCAGTGGCAGCGTGAGGGCTTGAATTTCAAAGTGTCGATCAATGTCACGGTGCAGGATATTGAGTCTTCAGTATTCATAAGCGCGCTGGTCCATAGGGTTCGACAGGCTGATTTCGATCCTCGGTTACTGGAAGTGGAGTTGACTGAAAGCGCCCGTATAGGTGACTTCGATAGCGTGCTGCTCCATCTCAAAGAGCTGCGAGCGTTGGGTATCGAGATTGCCATTGATGACTTCGGAACGGGCTACAGTAACTGGTCCCACCTGCAACGGCTGCCCGCCAGTGTCGTTAAGTTGGATCGTTCACTGATTGAAAACCTGGTTCAGCAGTCCAGGAGTCAGCGTCTGGTACGCACAATTATCAAACTTGCCCATTCGTTGGGGTACCGCGTGGTGGCTGAGGGTGTTGAGACCCTTCAAACGTATGAGCTTGTCAGCGGGTGGGGCTGTCATGAGGTTCAGGGATATTTGATCGCAAGGCCGATGGAGGCGACGGCGATACCTGGGTGGCTATCCAATCGCGCCCAGGAATAATTATTCAACTGCAGGCTGTCCCTTTTTTTCACCTCGCCTGTCATTCCAGGCAGTGAATAAAATCGAGAGCCTTCCCATGCCCGCAGTCCCCGCCCTGTCCTTGCGTCCCTTACTGAAACTGAGCCTGATGCTCAGCCTCAGCACCAGCCCGCTGTTCATCCCGTTCAGTTACGCCGAAGACGCCGCCGCCCGTCGCAGCTACCAGGTACCCGCCGGCAGTTTGAGCGCGGCGCTGACGCGTTTCGCCGGGCTGGCGGGGGTCAACCTGTCGGTCGATCCGGCGTTGGTCAGCGGCCGCAGCAGCAGTGGCCTTTCCGGCGATTACGCCGTGGAGGAAGGCTTCGCGCGGTTGCTGCAAGGCTCCGGCCTGCAATTGCAACCGATGGGGGAGCAGGCGTATGTGCTGGTGGCGGTGCCGGAGGGCGCGAGCCTGCAATTGGCGCCGACGTCGATCGTGGGCACCACGGGGCTGGCCGACGGCGACACCTATGCCGGTGGTCAGGTGGCGCGTCGTGGTTCGCAAGGGCTGCTGGGCGCGCGGGACTTCATGGAGACGCCGTTCAGCATGACCACCTACACCGCCGATGCGGTGAAGAACCAGCAGGCGCGTACCCTCGGCGATCTGATCGCCAGCGACCCTTCGGTGCGCGCCACCAATCCGGCCGGTGGGCGTTATGAGCAGTTCACCATCCGTGGGTTCAGCCTGTTCAACAGCGATGTGGCCTACAACGGCCTGTACGGTGTGTTGCCGACTTACACCATCGACATGGAAATGGCCGACCGCGTCGATATCCTCAAGGGCCCGACGCAGTTGATCAATGGCATCTCCCCACGCGGCAGTGTCGGCGGCGGGATCAACGTGGTGCCCAAGCGGGCTACCGACAAGGACATCAATTCGTTCACCGGCAGTTGGGCTTCCGACAGCCAGGCCGGTGGCGCAGTGGATATCGGGCGTCGGTTTGGCGAGGACAACAAATTCGGCATCCGTTTCAACGGGGTGAAGCAGGCCGGGGACACAGAGTGGGACCATCAGTCGGTCGACCGCGAAATGGCGGTGCTCGGCCTGGACTTTCGCGGCGAGCGCCTGCGCCTATCCACCGATATCGGCCGTACCGAACGTGACACCGACGCGCCCCAGGAGCGTGTGCAGGTCGGCGCCAATGCCAGGGTGCCGAGCGCCAATGACGTGCGACGCAACTACGCGCAGTCCTGGAGCAAGGCCAGTACCAACGACACCTTTGGCACGGTCAACGGCGAGTTCGACCTCAGCGACAGTGTGATGCTATACGGCGGGGTAGGCGCGCGTAAGAGCAACCATGACTTCCTGCGCCACGCGGTGTCGGTCACCAATAACGCTGGGGATTTCAGCGTGCTGCCGCGTGATTTTACCCGCGATGAGAACGTGCGCACCGCCACTGCCGGCGTGCGCAGCTGGTTCCACACCGGGCCGGTCAGTCATGAAATCAACCTGGCGGCCAGCTACTTCTACATGGACTTTGAAAACGGCGGCGCGCGGTATGCGGCGGCGCCGAGCAACCTCTACAACCCGGTCCAGACCCGGGTGCCCTCGCGGCCGACGCGCTTTGATTCCAAGGTCTATACCGAAAACACCTTCAGCGGCGTGGCCTTGTCCGACACCCTGGGCTTTTTCGACGACCGTTTGCTGTTGACCCTTGGCGCGCGCTGGCAGCGGGTGCAGGTGGATGACTGGACCGACAACGTCAAAGGCGCCACCGCCTACGATGAAGAAAAGATCTCGCCCTCGGGTGGCGTGCTGTTCAAGGCCACCGACAAGCTGTCGTTGTACGCCAACTATATGGAAGGTCTGAGCCAGGGCAAGGTCGCACCGTCCACCTCGATCAACGAGGACGAAATCTTCCCGCCCTTCATCAGCCGCCAGATCGAAGCAGGCGCCAAGTACGACGCCGGTGCCTTTGCCGTGACCGCCGCGGTGTTCCGTATCAGGCAACCGGCGTATGAGACCAACGCCACCTCGCGGGTGTTCGGCCCCAACGGCAAGCGCCAGAACAATGGGATGGAATTGAGCGTGTTCGGCGAACCGCTGAAGGGGTTCCGCCTGCTCGGCGGGGTGATGGTCATCGACAGCGAATTGACCCACACCACCAACGGCACGTTCGACGGCAATCGCGCGCCCGCCACGCCCAAATACAACGTCAACCTGGGCGCCGAGTGGGACGTGCCGACGCTGGAAGGCCTGACCCTGACCAGTCGCGGCATTTACTCCAGCTCACAGTACCTGGACCAGTCCAACGTCAAGCAGATCGACGCCTGGAACCGCATCGACGTGGGCGCGCGTTACGCGTTCAAGGTCGATGACAAGCACATCACCCTGCGCGCCAATGTGGAGAACGTCGCCGACAAGCGCTACTGGAGTTCGGCCGGCGCCTCGGATGACAGCGAGCCGGGATTGACCCTGTCGACACCGCGTACCTACCTGTTGTCGGCCACCGTCGATTTCTGAGGCATGTAAACACACATCAACCTGTGGGAGGGGGCTTGCCCCCGATGGCTTTCTGTCAGCTATAAATTATGTGGCTGACACACCGCCATCGGGGGCAAGCCCCCTCCCACATTTGATCTCATAGCGCCCGGGATCGAGTAGTGCCAAGACGATTTGCGGGCCGTGCCAAACCAAGGTTTTCCCGCAGTGTAGTGCCTGCCTGTTGTCGGCAACCGCCGATTTCTGAGGGATGTAAACACACATCAACCTGTGGGAGGGGGGTTGCCCCCGATGGCTTTTTGTCAGGTATGAATTATGTGGCTGACACACCTCCATCGGGGGCAAGCCCCCCTCCCACATTTGATCTCATAGCGCCCGGGATCGAGTGGTGCCAAGACGATTTGCGGGCCGCGCCAAACCGAGGTTTTCCCGCAGTGTGGTGCCGCTGTATTCGCGACGAAACACGCCGCGCCGTTGCAGTTCCGGCACCACCCAGCGGGCCACGTCCTCCAGCCCGCCCGGCAGGTGCGGCACCAGGATATTGAAACCATCCGCCGCGCCGTTTTCGAACCAGTGCTGCAGTTCATCGGCAATCTGCTCCGGCGTGCCGATCAGGCTGTAGTGACCGCGTCCGCCGGCAATCCGCCGCCCCAGTTGCGCCAGTGTCAGTTGTTCACGATGGGCCAGCTCGCTCAACAGTTGCTGGCGGCTGCGTTGCCCGCTGTCGGTCAAGGGCAGCGCCGGCAACGGTCCATCCAGCGGGTAGCCGGACAGGTCGAAATTACCCAGCATGCGTCCCAGCAACGCCACGCCCACCTGGGGCTCGACCAGTTCCTGAAACGTGTCGAATTTCGCCCGGGCCTCGGCTTCGGTCTGCCCGACCACCACCAACACGCCCGGCATGATTTTCAGCGAGTCCGTCTCGCGCCCATAGCGGCCCATACGCCCCTTGAGGTCGCGGTAAAAGGCCTGGGCATTGGCCAATGAGGTCTGTGCGGTAAACACCACCTCGGCGGTCTGCGCCGCCAGTTCACGGCCGGTTTCCGAAGAGCCGGCCTGCACGATCACCGGCTGGCCCTGGGGGGAGCGCGCCACGTTCAGCGGGCCTTTGACCCGGAAATGCTCGCCCACATGGTCCAGTACATGGCATTTGAGCGGGTCGTAATAGCGCCCGCTGGCCTTGTCGCGCACGAAGGCGTCGTCGTCCCAGCTGTCCCACAACCCCGTCACCACTTGATGAAACTCGCGCGCGCGGCTGTAACGTGCGGCATGGCCCAGATGCTCATCGCGGCCGAAGTTCAGCGCTTCGGCGGCGTTGTCCGAGGTCACCAGGTTCCAGCCTGCGCGGCCGCCGGACAGGTGATCCAGCGAGGCGAATTTGCGCGCCACGTGGTAGGGCTCGTTGTAGCTGGTGGTGGCGGTGGCGATCAGGCCGATATGCTCGGTCACGGCGCTGAGCGCCGAGAGCAGGGTGAGCGGTTCGAAATGATCCGACCGCGCCATCCGGCTGGCGACCTCACCGGTGGCGGCGGCAATGCTGTCGGCCACGAACAGGGCGTCGAACTTCGCCGCTTCCGCTACCTGTGCCAGGTGCTTGTAGTGGGCGAAATCCAGCCCGGCATTGGCCGGCACATCCGGGTGGCGCCACGCGGCCACATGGTGCCCGGTGGCCATCAGGAACGCGCCGAGTTTGAGTTGACGGCTCATGCTAGAAATCCTTGCGCAGTTGCACGCCGACGTAACGTTCATCGTCACGGGGCACGGCGCGGTAGATGTAGTTGCCGCCGCTGGCCAGCAGCGGTGAGTAGGACTTGTCGGCCAGGTTCTTCGCCAGCAGTGCCACGCGCCAGCCGTGGGTGTAGTCGGCCAGGGCCACGCTGGCGTTCCAGATGCCATACGCACCTTGCTTGGTATCAAGGTTCTGGCTGATGTCGTACTGCACTTCGCTCTGCCAGCTGTAGTCGGTGCCCAGTTCGATATCCAGGCCGTTATCCAGGGGGATGCTGTAGTCGGCGCGCACGTAGCTTTTCCAGTCCGGGCTGTACGGCAGGGGTTTGCCATTCACGTTGCAGGTGGCCGCCGCGCCCGGCGGGCAGGCGAATTGGTCGATGCGCGCACGGGTATAGGCCAGGGCGCCGGAGAGCTTGAGTTGCTGGGTGGCCTGCAGCGCGTAATCGAGCTCGACTCCTTCGGTGCTGACGCTGCCGGCGTTGATCAGGCGCGTCACCACCTGGCCGGCGACGGTGTCGAAAAAGTTGGCCTGGTAATTGTCGTAGGCGCTGTGGAACACCGCCAGGTTGGTGGTCAGGCGGTTGTTCCACGCGCTGGCCTTGATCCCGGCTTCCCAGGTGTTGGAGGTTTCCGGTTTTAACGCCTCGGTGTCACGCGGCTGCATGTTGAAGAACACGTTGTACGCCGGGCCTTTGTAGCCACGCGAGTAAGTCAGGTAGCTGGTGACGCTGTCGCTCAGGTCGTACTGCACACCGAGGCGGCCGGACCACCCGTCCTCGTCCACCGAGCCCGAACTTGCGGTGGCCGGTTGAATGCCGCTTACGGTGCTGGCCGAGGTGGACACGCGACGGTGGTCGTACTTCAAGTCGTCATGGGTATAGCGCAACCCGGCGATACCGCGAAAGCGCGAGGTGAAGTTGAGGGTGGTCTCGCCGAACGCCGCGTAGCTGTCGCTGGTGGTGCTGTAGTCGGCGATGCCTCGGTCGGTGCGCGTAGTGGTGGTGAGGGTGCGCCGGTAGGTTTCCTCGTCCTTGCCATGCATGTAGAACAGGCCACCGACGTACTCGAGGAACTCGCCCTTGGGGGAGGCCAGGCGCAGTTCCTGGGAGTATTGGTCGAACGCCAGGTCGCCCTTGTCGGCGGTGCCGGGGAAGGCGGCGCTGACCGTGCCGAGGCGGTCGCCGTCCTGATACTGGGTGTTGTCCCAGCCGCGCCAGGCGGTGATCGACGTCAGGGTGTAGTCGCCCAGGTTCCAGTCCAGTTGGGCCGACAAGCCCTTGTTGGTGTCTTGCACATGGCTGCGGGTATCGGTGTTGATGTCGCGGTTGTCACTGGAGGCGCGAACCGGGCTCAACGCGTTGCCGAACGCCGGGCTCAGGGACTGGCTGACCACACCATTGGGTGCGTCATCGTGGGACTGCATGTAGTCGGCGATCAGGGTCAGCTTCACGTCGTCATCGGGCGTGAATTCCAGCTTGCCGCGAATGCCCTTGTGGTTGTAACCGTTGACCTCCTGGCCATTGTGGCGGTTGTCGACGTTGCCGTCGTAGCTGCCGAACAAGGTACTGATCGAACCCTTGAGCACCTCCGGCACCAGGCTCCCGCCGATACCGAAGCGGGTGCGGCTTTCGTTGCCGCTGTAGAACGACTGATCGATAAAGCCATGGGTCTGCTCAGTCGGCGCCTTGCTGGTGATATTCAGTACCCCGGCCGAGGCATTCTTGCCGAACAACGTGCCTTGCGGGCCGCGCAACACTTCGATGCGCTCCAGGTCCAGCAGGTCGAGGGTGGCCTGGCCAGGGCGGGCGTACACCACGCCGTCGATCACCGTAGCCACCGTCGGTTCGACGCCGGGGGAGGTGGAAATGGTGCCCACGCCGCGTACGAACAACGAGGTGTCCTTGTTCGAAGCGCCGGTGCGGAAATTCAGCGACGGCACTTGCTGCGCGATGCTCGCCACGCCATTGCGGTTGTCGCGTTCCAGTTGTTCGCCGTCGAGCACCGAGACCGCCACCGGGACTTTCTGCAGCGACGCTTCGCGGCGGGTCGCGGTGACGGTAACGGCTTTGAGCGTGAGTTCCGGTTCGTCGCCGGCAAAAGCGCCGGCGACGGGAAGGGCGCTCAGGCCAGCCAGAAGCAGTAAATGGGTGTGCCGTGGAAAAATGTGCATGCGATGCCCGCTCGAAAAGTGCCCTGGTCCGCTGCGGTTCTGCGACCGCCAGCGCCTGTGTGGATGTCTTGGGCATTCGCTCGAGCGAGTAGCAGACAATGCGCGTTGTTAGCGCTAACATCGGCATTATTGAAGGCTCGCGTTTAGAGCGTCAAATACTAAAAAATTAGTTTTATATTCTTTTTGGTTTTTTACTGGATGTCCTCCGTGACTGAAGCAAAACCGCGCAAACGCCGTGGCGCCGGCCGCGTCACCCTGAGCACCGTCGCGCGCCAGGCCGGGGTGTCGGCGATCACCGTGTCGCGGTATTTCAATCAGCCGGAGCAAGTCTCGCCCGAGCGCCGCGAACGTATTGCCGAGGTGGTCGCCGCACTGGGCTATGTGCCGAATCTGGTGGCCGGTGGCCTGGCCTCCGCACGGGGCCGCATCGTGGCGATGGTGATCCCGAACATCTCGGGGCCGATCTTCGCCAATACCCTCCAGGGTTTCAGCGATACCCTCAGCCGGCATGGCTACCAGCTGTTGCTGGCGTCCAGTTATTTCAGCGCCGAGCAGGAAGAAAGTGCGGTGCGCGCCTTTCTCGGCTGGTCGCCGGCTGCGCTGGTGCTGACCAGCCGTTTTCACAGTGCGGGCACCGAAAAGATGATCGCCGATGCCGACATCCCCGTGGTCGAAACCTGGGACTACGTGCCCGAGCGCAAGCCGTTGCAGATCGGGTTTTCCCACTATGAAGTCGGCGTGACGGCCGCGCGTTACTTGCACGCCAAGGGCTACCGACGCATTGCTTTCGTGCACAACAGCGCCGCGGGGGACCTGAGCGCGCGCGAGCGGGGCGAGGGGTTTGCTGCGACCCTGATCGAACTGGGCGTGCAGCCCTGGGTCTTCGCTCCCGACGCCGACCGCGCGCCCTTTGAGGCGGGCAAGCAGGCGATGCAAAGCCTGATGAGCCATGCCACACCGCCCGACGCGATCTTCTTCGCCAATGACAACCTGGCCGCCGGCGGCTTGCTGGCAGGGCAGCGTGCCGGGTTGAAAATCCCCCAGGACTGCGCGGTACTCGGTTTCGGCGATTACCCGTTTGCCGAAATGCTGTTGCCGAGCCTGAGCACCATCAAGCCGCCGGCGTTGGACATCGGTGTGCTGGCGGCCACGCGGATACTGGAAAGCCTTGGCGTACTGCCGGTGGTGGATGAGGTACAGCGCTTGAACCTGTTGGACTGCCGCCTGATCGAACGCGAAAGCGCCTGAGCTTTATTTGCGGCCCAGGGGCAATTTGGATAGGGTGCAAGCCTGCCCACAAGGACGTTCCCATGACTGAACCTGCCCCTAAAACCCGCCGCGCACCCAAGGGTGAAAAACGCCGCGAAGAGCTGCTGGACGCGGCCTTGCAGGTGTTCTCCCTGGAGGGCTACAGCGGCGCCTCCGTGGCCCAGGTGGCGGCGATTGTCGGTATTTCCGTGGCGGGCCTGCTGCATCACTTTCCCAGCAAGATCTCGTTGTTGATGGGCGTGCTGCAACGCCGCGACGAAGTCAACCAACGGATTGCCGATGAAGTACGCGCCGAGAAGTCGTTGAGCGGGTTGCTTGGCAGCCTGCGCGCGATCAACCGCTCGAATGCCACCGCGCCTGGTGTGGTGCGCGCATTTACCATTTTGAATGCGGAAAGTCTGCTTGATACGCAACCGGCGTGGGGCTGGTTTCAGGAGCGCTATGCGGGGATCCAGCGACGACTGCAGGGGCAGTTTGCCGACCTGGTGGCGGCGGGGGAGGTGCGCAGTGATGTGGACATTGCCGGGCTGGTGGAAGAAATTTTGGCCATGATGGATGGCCTGCAGATCCAGTGGCTGCGCTTTCCGGAGCAGGTGGACCTGGTGGCGCGGTTCGATGCCTACATTGCGCGGGTCGAAGCGGCCATTAGAGCCTGAGTCGATCCCGGTCCAAATGTGGGAGGGGGCTTGCCCCCGATGGCGGCCTCTGGGCCGACCAGGATGCTGGATCAGACCGAGTA
>NZ_CVTO01000105.1:0-5447 GCF_900004715.1 Pseudomonas sp. 24 E 13 | reverse complement strand
TAACGGGGCGCCTGAGATCAAAAGCAGATCAAGATCAAGAGCGGCTCGCTTCGCATCGTGGTTACGGTTGAGCGCTGCAGTGTCATTGATCGTTCCCACGCTCCGCGTGGTAATGCATCCCGTGACGCTCTGCGTCACCTGTACGCATTGAGTTGTCGGCGGAACGCGGAGCGTCCCAGGCGGCATTCCCACGCAGAGCGTGGGAACGATCATGTGGCAGGGGGCTTGCCCCCTCTCACAGCGATCAGTTGCCCGCAGCACTGCCCTGGCTGCTGTCATCGCTCATGTCATAGCCATCACCGTCGCTGGTGCCGCTGTCCCCTTCATTTTGATGCAATACGCCGCCGGTCTTCACCGTCGATTCACGCAACGTCGAGTTCAGCGCCGAACGCGGCAGCGGGTTGCTGGTGGTGGTCGACAGTTCCTGGCGGAACGGGTTGACCAGCTTGGCGTTCAGGCGGATGTCCTGGGACGAAGCGCCCACCGACAGGTTGAAGCTGTCGGCATCCACCACCCACTGCTTGCTGGCCACATCGTAGTAGGCCAGCGAGCGGTCGTTGAGCTCGATGGTCACGCGCTTGCTCTGGCCAGGCTTGAGGAACACTTTCTTGTAGCCCTTGAGTTCCTTGATCGCGCGTTCGACTTTCGGGTTGTTCTGGCCCACGTACAGCTCGGCCACTTCGGCGCCGGCGACCTTGCCGGTGTTGGCCAGATCGAACGACACCTTGATCGGCGCACCGGCCACGGCGACGCCAGGGCTGACGCTGATGTTGCTGTAGCCGAAGGTGGTGTACGACAAGCCATAACCGAACGGATACAGCGGCTTGATGCCCTTCTTCTCGTAGCCGCGATAGCCCAGGAACAGGTCGTCCTTGTAGCTCATCTCGCTCAGGGTTTCCTGATTGTCGAACGTGGGGAAAGTCGCGTAGATCGGGTTGTCTTCGATGTTGCGTTCGATACTGATCGGCAGCTTGGCCGACGGGTTGACCTTGCCCAGCAGGATCTCTGCCAGGGCCTGGCCGCCGTTCTGCCCAGGGTAGAAGGCGTGCAGTGCGGCCGGCACCTGGTCGATCCAGTCGCTCATCTTCAAGCCGGTGCCGCCATGCAGGGTGACCACGGTGTTCGGGTTGACCTTGGCGATGCTCTGGATCAGCAGGTTCTGGTATTCCGGCAGGTCGAAGCTGTGGTCGAAGCCTTCGCCCTCGTATTCATTGCTGTTGCCGGCTGCTACCAGTACGGCGTCGTACTGCGCCAGGTCCTGTGGCGCAACCAGCGATGCCCAGCTCATCTGCACGCCAACCAGGCCGCCCATGGTGGAGAGGTAGCCGTTGCGGCGCGAGTATTCGAGCTTGATGTCGACCGGTTTGCCGGCTTCAAGATTGACCTTGGCGAACACCGGGATGGTCGGCGGAATGCTGTTGTTCGGCAGCGGCTTGCCGTCGCCGTTGTCGAGGACTTTCTTGCCGTTGACGTAGAGGCGTACCGCACCGTCGGCGCGGACCTTGAACACCTGTTCGCCGCTGACGGTCGGGGTGATCTGGCCGCTGTAGCGAATCGACGTGGCGGCAGTGTCGCCATTGACTGGCAGGCTGTCGGTGGACCAGTCGAGGTTGACGTGCGCGTCGGTGCGGGTGGCAGCCGGGTCACCGGACCAGTTGGTGTTGCTGAAGAACTCGGTCTTCAGGCCTTTGACGCTATTGCCGTTGCTGTCGGCATGGGTCCAGCTGGAGGCGGCCGGGTCCAGCGACAGCCCGTCGATGAACTCGACCTTGGCGCCTGGGGCCAGTTGCTGCAAGCCGCTCAGCTCACTGATGTAGTTGGCGGCCATCACGTTGGCGCTGCCGAAACCGGTAGGCGGCGCGTACTTGGCCAGGGTGCCGACCACCGCGATGCGCTTGACCTTCTTCGCGTCCAGCGGCAGCAGGCTGTTCTGGTTTTTCAGCAGCACGATGCCTTCGCGCGCGGCATTGAGCGCCGTGCGGTTGCTGGTGGCGCTGTTCATGTTGTGGCTGGTCAGCGGGGCTTTGCTGTCGAACTTGTACAGGTAGATCTGCTTGAGGATGCGGCGCACCTTGTCATCGATGGTCGCGCTGCTCAGCTCGCCACTGTCCAGGTACGGCTTGAGGACGGTGCTGTTCATCTGGTAGCCCATCATGTCCAGGTCAGTACCGGCCTGTGCTGCCGGCAAGCCGTCGACCACGGCGTTGTAGTCACTCTGGACGAAGCCCGGATAGCCCCATTCGGTTTTCAGGATGTCGCGCATCAGGTGCTTGTTCTGGCACGCGAACTCGCCGTTCACTTTCTGGAATGCACACATCATCATCGCGACTTTGCTGTTCTTCGCGGCGGACTCGAAAGGCGGCAGGGTCATCTCGCGCAGCACGCGCTCGCTGATGGTTTCGTTGAGATGGAAGCGGTTGCTTTCCTGGTCATTGGCGGCGAAATGCTTGGCGTTGGCCCACACGCCGCGCGACTGAATCCCGTTGATCACGGCCGGCCCCAGGCTGGCGCCGAGGAAGGGGTCTTCACCCGACAGATACTCGAACGCACGGCCGCTGTACGGCATGCGGTACAGGTTGACGCCGGGGCCGGTGACGAACTGATAACCGCCGCTGGCGGTGTCGTAGCCCAGGGCACGGCCCAGGTCGATGGCGCGACGCGGGTTCCAGCTGGCTGCCAGGTTCGGCCCGGACGGGTACACCACGCCCTGGGCGTTGCCTTCACTGGTGTAGCGCACGCCGACACCGCCGTCGGCACCGTGGATCTGCGGGATGCCGTATTGGGTCAACGGCTTGACGTCCCAACCGCCAGTGCCGCCGATGTAGGCGAGTTTCTCTTCCATGGTCATCTTCGCCAGGGTTTTATCCGCGGCCTTTTCTGCGCGGCTCACCCGGCCCTCATCCAGGGCCGGGCTGGTGGCCGCATGCACCTGGGACACGGCCAGTGCCAGCAGGGCAAAGGCCGACTGCGCACCGATCATCTTGCGTTTGTTCATGGAATTCTCCGACAACTGTTTATTGAAATAGGGCGCCAAAACGCGCGTTTTACACAGCGCGCTCGTCACTTTTTTACGGGCAATAGTCCGCCTTGAGCGCAATGTTTAACCGATGGCTAATTGCGACTACTTGGCAGGTTCCGCAGTATTAAAAGTTTAATAATTGTATGAGTTGTTGTTATGGGTAGTGTCTAAGTGGCATCACGCGATGGCGTTTTGAATCGCTAAAACGGCATAATTAAGGCAATTCTTGCGGTTATAAGTCAAACAAAAGCTAATTTTTGCGTGAAATAAGAAATATTTCCTTACCTTTCGGAACTAAGCATAAACCTACCAGTCGATTGGTTTAAGAAAATATATGGCGGCATGGCAAACTAGTGGCGTTGCCCGGTAGTTCTAAAAGGCCATGTTTTATACAAGCTGTCATACACAACGCTTTGGTGTAGGGTCTTGATCGAATTCAAGGTGCCACTTGAGCTGTCCGCTGTTTTTGAACTGGAGAATGTTTATGAAAATGTCCCTGTTGGGTGCCGGCCTCGTGCTGGGCGTTGCACTGAGTGGCGCGGCCATGGCCGCTGAATCAACCGACGCCGATGCGACGTCGGGTGCTACCGACTCCACCGTGCTGACCCAGACCCACGACGCCAAGGCGGCGAAAAAGCAGAAAGCCGAAACCACCAAGGGTGGCCGCCCGTTGAATACAACGGCCACCCCCACCAAGTAAGCCTGACCCTGTAGGAGCGAGCTTGCTCGCGAAGAACGTCAACGATGACGCGGACATTCTGGATGAGCGCGGTGTCCTTGAGTCCTTCGCGAGCAAGCTCGCTCCTACAGGAGGTTTTTACAGCCCTTCAGATTTTTACCCATGCTCAGTCCCTCAACGCCCATCGATGCCTGCCAGATGCACGTCCCGGATACCGAACAGGTCTGCGCGTGGCTGATGCAACAGGCCGGGTTGAAAACCGTGGACCTGGAGCGCGCCCGTCGCCTGTCCCAAGAAGGCGGCGACTCTGAATTACTTGGCCTGCTGACCCGCCTGGGGCTGGTCTCCGAAGTCGAATTGGCCCGCGCCTGGGCCGACTTGCTCGGCGCGCCGCTGCTGCTGGCCGACGCCGCGCCACCCTTGCTTGACCCGTTACCGAGCCTGACCGAGCGCTTTATGCGCCACTACCAGGTGGTGCCCGTGGGCTGGAGCCAGGGTGGCCTGCGCGTGCTGGCGGCCAACCCGTCGCTGGTCTACCCGTTCCAGGCCCTGGCCTATGCCTGCGGCGTGCCGGTGTGGCTGGCGGTCGGCCCGCGCAACGAGGTCGAAACCCTGATCGAGCGCTACTACGGCCAGGGACGCTCGGCCATGGGCACGCTGATCGAAAATCTCGACGAGCACAGCGGCGCGCTGGAAGACATCGAACACCTCAAGGACATGGCCTCCGAGGCGCCGGTGATTCGCCTGGTCAACCTGATCCTGCAGCGCGCGGTGGAACATCGCGCCTCGGACATCCATATCGAACCCTTCGAAAACCAGCTCAAGGTGCGTTACCGCATCGACGGCGTGCTGCACGAGGCCGAGGCGCCACCGTCGAGCTCATCCGCCGCCGTGATTTCGCGGGTGAAAATCATGGCGCGCCTGGACATCGCCGAGCGGCGTCTGCCCCAGGACGGCCGGATCATGCTGCGCATCCAGGGCAAGGAACTCGACCTGCGGGTGTCCACGGTGCCCACCAGCTTTGGCGAGTCGGTGGTGATGCGTCTGCTTGATCGGCAGACCGTGCAGTTCGATTTCCAGAGCCTGGGTTTTGATGGCCAGCGCCTGGAAACCTTCCTCGAAGTGCTGGAACGGCCCCACGGCATCCTGCTGGTCACCGGCCCGACCGGCTCGGGCAAGACCACCACCCTGTACACCGCGCTGTCACGGCTCAACACCGCCGAGCGCAAGATCATCACGGTTGAAGACCCGGTCGAATATCAACTGGAAGGCATCAACCAGATTCAGGTCAAGCCGGCCATCGGCCTGGACTTTGCCGGCGCGCTGCGCTCCATCGTGCGTCAGGACCCGGACGTGATTATGATCGGCGAAATCCGCGACCTGGAAACCTGCCGCATCGCTATTCAATCGTCGCTGACCGGGCATTTGGTGCTGTCCACGTTGCACACCAACAGTGCGGCGGCGAGTATCACGCGGCTGCTCGACATGGGCGTCGAAAGCTACCTGATTGCCTCGACCGTCAACGGCATCCTGGCCCAGCGCCTGGTGCGCCGCCTCGACCCGGCCACCCGGGAAGCCTTCGAAGCACCGCCCGAGCTGATCGCCGAGCATGGCCTGGACCGCTTTACCGATGAGCGCCCGATCATGCTTTATCGGCCCCGCGCCGACACGCCGGGCGGTGGTTACCACGGCCGCAGTGCAATCACCGAGCTGCTGGTGATGAATGAAGAACTGCGCAGCCTGCTGATG
>NZ_CVTO01000107.1:56377-58075 GCF_900004715.1 Pseudomonas sp. 24 E 13 | reverse complement strand
CAAGCCAAAGCCTGTGCCCAAACCTGAGCCCAAGCCGGCACCCAAGGCCGTCGAACAACCGCCCGCGCCACCTGTACCGGCGCCCCCGGCACCGGTTGCACCACCAGCGCCGGCACCGGTAACGCCCGCTTCGGCCAACGCCGCGTACTTGAAAAATCCGGCGCCGGAATACCCGTCACTGGCTCAGCGGCGGGGNTGGGAAGGCACCGTGTTGCTGCGGGTACACGTATTGGCCAGCGGCAAACCCGGTGAGATCCAGCTGCAGAAAAGCAGCGGTCGCCAGCAACTCGATGACGCCGCACTGGCCGCCGTGAAGCGTTGGAGCTTCGTGCCGGCCAAGCAGGGTGAGGTGGCCCAGGACGGCTGGGTCAGCGTACCGATCGATTTCAAGATTCATTAATTATTCAGCGGCACAGAGGGAAAACATCATGGCTTTGGCATCTCCACTTGAATCCATCGAAAGCGCGGTGATCTGGTTGCTGGTGGTCTTTTCAGTCGCCACCTGGGGCTTGGCATTGTTGAAGGGCGTGCAGTTCGGGCGTCTCAAGGTCCAGGATCGCAAGTTTCATAAACAGTTCTGGGCCGCATCGAGCCTCGACGCCGCCGCCGAGTTGGCCGACACCCAACCGGGTGCGGCGGCACGGGTGGCCCAGGCCGGGTATGCCGCGATCCAGGTTGGCGATACCCCGCACGCGGCTGACCTGAGCCAGGCCATCAATCACCAGGACCGCCTCGAGCGGGCCTTGCGCCAGCAAATCGTGCGTGAGCGCCGCTCCCTGGAAACCGGCTTGGCGGTGGTCGCCAGTATCGGCAGTACCTCGCCGTTTATCGGCCTGTTCGGCACCGTGTGGGGCATCATGGAGGCGCTCAAGGGCATCAGCGCCGCCGGTTCAGCCAGCCTGGAAACCGTGGCCGGGCCCATCGGTGCGGCGCTGGTCGCGACGGGGGTGGGGATTGCCGTCGCGGTGCCGGCGGTGCTGGTCTACAACTATTTCCTGCGCCGCCTGAAGCTGACGGCTGCCGACCTTGACGACTTTGCCCACGACTTCTACAGCCTGGCGCAAAAGAACGCCTTCCGTGTGCTGCTGCATCCGGCGCTGAACAAAGCCAGCGTCGGCAACCCGCAGAAAGTGAAGGAGGCGTCCTGAGATGGCCTTTTCCACGCAAGACAGTGATGAGGTGCTGAGCGAGATCAACGTCACGCCGCTGGTGGATGTGATGCTGGTGCTGCTGGTGGTGTTTATCGTCACCGCGCCGCTGCTGACCAACTCGATCCCGATCAACCTGCCCAAGACCGAGGCCGTGGCCCCGGTCGAGCAGAAAGACCCGTTGGTGGTGAGCATCGACGGTGCCGGCAAGCTGTTTATCAACAAGGACGAAATCCAGCCGGACCTGCTGGAATTCAGCCTGCAGGCGGCCAAGGCCAAGGACCCCGATGTGCGGGTGCAACTGCAGGCTGACGATGGAGTGAATTACGGCGAAGTGGCGCGAGCCATGGCGTCTATCGAGCGCGCGGGGATTACCAAGCTGTCGGTGATAACCGCTCGTTAGTTGCATAACAGCCTCGACGATTTTTGGGCCGTTTCCTTGGCAGGGTGCGGCCTTTTTTTATGTATGGCCGATGAGGTAAATGTGGGAGGGGCGGTGCGACGATTCGACTTGCCCCCGATGGCGGCCTCTGGGCCGACCAGGATGTTG
>NZ_CVTO01000107.1:53361-56327 GCF_900004715.1 Pseudomonas sp. 24 E 13 | reverse complement strand
GTCCTGCCGGGTTGCCCACGGATTCAAGCCTGCGTTCGGCCAGCGTGGTTTGACGGGGCGCCTGAGATCATAAGCAGATCAAGATCAAGAGCGACTCGCTTCGCATCGTGGTTACGGTTGGCGTTGCTGAGTTGTGTAGATACTTTGGCTATCGGGGGCAAGCCCCCTCCCACATTGACTGCATGCGGGATTGGGATTTTGGTTATTAATAAATAGCTTCTTATTCCTTAACGAATATAAACCGCGTCCCTATACTGGTCAGCAACGTTAAACGCTGCAGGAGGGCACACCCATGCACAGCGAGTCGATTCGTTACCTGATCGTGCCGGGCTGGCAAGGATCGCCAGAAGAACATTGGCAAAGTCACTGGCAGAACAGCCTGCCCAACAGTGCGCGCGTGGAGCAGGATGATTGGCTGACCCCGCGCCGCGCAGACTGGGTGGCCGCGCTGGCCGAGGCCATCGCCGCCGACAGCACGCCGGTGATCCTGATCGCCCATAGCCTGGGTTGCATCACCGTGGCGCACTGGGCGGCCACCGCGCCTGTGCAGTTCCTGCGTCAGGTACGCGGTGCCTTGCTGGTGGCGCCGGCGGATGTCGAACGTCCGGCTTGTGCCCCCGCCCTGCGCAACTTTGCGCCGATTCCTACCGACCTGTTGCCGTTTCCCAGCCAGGTGGTCAGCTCCGACAACGACAGTGCCGTCAGTGCGCCACGGGCGTTGGAGCTGGCGCGTCATTGGGGGGCTGAAGCCGGCATATTGTCGGGCGCCGGGCATATCAATGTGAAGTCCGGCCATCAGCGCTGGGAGCAGGGATTCGCCTACCTCTATCGCCTGCAAAGTCGCCTCGAGCATCACGCGCGACGCCGCGCATAAAATATTTCAACGCCCCGTCCCTTGAGTGGATGGGGCGGGAGCCTGCCATGAGTCTGCATGAAACCTACGGCCAGCCGTTGCTGACCTTCCCCGACGCCGAAAAAAGCCCGCTGAGCATCCGCGCCAAAGCGTTGGTGTTCGTCGATCCACGTTCGCGGCAGCTGCGCGAAGACCTGGAAAATCTGGCACCGCGTGCATTGCCCGTGTTGATTCATGGCGAGACGGGGAGCGGCAAGGAGTTGCTGGCGCGGCATATCCACCGCGGCAGCGACCGCACGGGCCTGTTTGTGTCGGTCAACTGCGGTGCGATCAGCCCGACGTACGCCGACGCGGAATTGTTCGGCTATGCCGCCGGCAGCCACAGCGGCGCTGCGAGCAGCCGGGCCGGGTGGTTCGGTTCGGCCAATGGCGGCACTTTGTACCTGGATGAAATCGGCGATTTGCCGTTGCCGATCCAGGTCAAGTTGCTCGCCGCCCTGGAAAACCACGAAGTCACCCGCGTCGGCGCCCAGCAGCCAAGCCCGGTGGACGTGCGCCTGGTGGCAGCCACCAGCATCGACCTGGCCCAGGCGGTGGCGGCGGGCAAGTTTCATGAGCGCCTGTTCCATTATTTGAGCGAAGGTCAATTGGACCTGCCGGCGCTGCGCGAGCGGGTCGGCGACATCCTGTCCCTGGCCGAATACTTCCTGGGTATCTACAGCCAGCGCCTGGACCTGCCGGTGCCGCTGATCAGCGACGCCGCCCAACGCGTGCTGGAACATCACAGCTGGCCGGGCAATACCCGTGAGCTGGAAAACGTCATTCACTTTGCGCTGTTGGTGAGCAGCGGCGATGAAATTCTGCCCGAGCATCTGAACTTGCCCAGCGCCGGCTCGCCGTTGGAGCAGGTGCAGCGGATTTTCGCGAGTGCCAGCCCTGCGGAACAGGAGACGCTGCGAACATTCCTGTATGAGCAAAATGGAATATCAACGTGAATAAAAGATATTGTTCGGGAATAAAAAATCTAGGTATTGTCCACTCCACGCCGCGATAGCACTTCGCTGGCACCTCACATGAAAACGGTCGTTAGAAGGACATTGCATGAAAAAGGTTCTGTTGTTTACCGCACTGGCGGCTGCCCTGACGGCCAGCTTCGCCCAGGCCAACGAGAAACTGGTGGTGGCCGCCACCCCGATCCCGCACGCCGAAATCCTCGAGCTGATCAAGCCAACCCTGGCCAAGGAAGGCGTGGACCTGCAGATCAAAGTCTTCACCGACTACGTACAGCCCAACGTGCAAGTGGCCGAGAAACGCCTGGACGCCAACTACTTCCAGACCCTGCCGTACCTGGAAAACTTCAACAAAGGTAAAGGCACCAACCTGGTGACCGTGGTCGGCGTACACGTCGAGCCCATCGGTGGCTACTCGAAAAAAATCAAGAATATTTCCGAGCTCAAAGATGGCGCCACCGTGGCCATCCCGAACGAAGGCTCCAACAGTGGCCGCGCCCTGTTGCTGCTGCAGAAGAGCGGTCTGATCACCCTGAAAGACCCGACCAACGCGTTGTCCACGCCGAAGGACATCAAGGACAACCCGAAAAACCTCAAATTCAAGGAGCTGGAATCGGCTCTGCTGCCACGCGTACTCGACCAGGTCGACCTGGACGTGATCAACACCAACTACGCGCTGGAAGCCGGCCTGAATCCGGCCAAGGATGCGCTGATCATCGAAGACGCCAAGTCGCCTTACGTGAACTTCCTGGTCGCTCGCCCGGACAACAAGGACAGCGACGCTATCCAGAAACTGTCCAAGGCGCTGACCAGCCCGGAAGTCAAAGCCTTCATCGAGAAGAAGTACAGCGGCGCGGTCGTGCCGGCGTTCTGATGTAAGCCAAAACCCCCTTCAAGGTTTCAACGCCGGCGGCTATTACAGCGTCGGCGTTTTTTTGTGCCGGAGATTTGTAACACAACCAGAAATGTGGGAGGGGGCTTGCCCCCGATGGCGGCCTCAGGGCCGACCAGGATGTTGGATCAGACCGAGTAAATATCCGTTTCTGCGGTAACGGCCACTTAGGGTTCCGCCCTGACGGCGGCTCACTTTTGAAAAGCGCAAA
>NZ_CVTO01000107.1:45303-53311 GCF_900004715.1 Pseudomonas sp. 24 E 13 | reverse complement strand
AAGCAGGTCAAGATCAAGAGCGACTCGCTTCGCATCGTGGTTACGGTTGAGCGCTACAGAGTTGTGTAGATGCCTATGGCTATCAGGGGCAAGCCCCCTCCCACATTTGACTGTATTCACACGCCAGAACCTGTGAACCCAATTCAGTGTGGGAGGGGGCTTGCCCCCGATGGCGGCCTCCATTGGAGTATGGGATCCTCCATGCACATAAGGAACCCTGAACTAAGCTCACAGTCGCATAGACACTGGCAAGTCGGCATCACGCAAAAGGAGCCTGCATGGGCGGTCGCATTTCGGCATTTTTACTCGGATTTGGCTTACTGACGCTGCTTGGCGGTTGTGGTGAGGAAAAGACCGAGCCCAAAGCCCATTCCCGGGTGTTCGTGCAAACCGTGCAGCCTGCGGATTTCGCTGCGGCGGTCACGCTGACCGGCGATATCCAGGCGCGGGTGCAAACCGATTTGTCCTTTCGCGTGGGTGGCAAGATCATCCAGCGCATGGTCGATGTGGGCGACCGGGTGACGGCCAGGCAGGTGCTGGCCAAACTCGATCCCAAGGACCTGCAGACCAACGTCGACTCCGCCCAGGCCCAGGTCGTGGCCGAGCAGGCGCGGGTCAAGCAGACTGCCGCTGCCTTCGTGCGCCAGGAAAAACTCTTGCCCAAGGGCTACACCAGCCGCAGCGAATACGATTCCGCCCAGGCCGCGCTGCGCGGCAGCCAGAGCGCCCTGGCCGCCGCCCAGGCCCAGTTGGCCAACGCCCGTGAGCAACTCGGCTATACCGCGCTGATCGCCGACGCGCCGGGCATCATCACCGCGCGCCAGGCCGAAGTCGGCCAGGTGGTCCAGGCCACCATGCCGATCTTCAGCCTGGCCCGAGATGGCGAGCGTGATGCGGTGTTCAACGTCTATGAGTCCTTGCTGGTGGAACCACCGTCGGATGCGCCGATTACCGTCAGTCTGCTGGACAACCCGAGTATCAAGGCCGTGGGCAAGGTCCGCGAAGTCACCCCGGCCGTGGCCGCCAATACCGGCACCGTGCAGGTGAAAATCGCCCTGCAAAGCCTGCCCACTGGCATGGAGTTGGGCTCGGTGGTCAGCGCCACCGCCAATGGCCCGGCCAGGGCCAGCATCGAGTTGCCGTGGTCGGCCTTGACCAAGGACCTCAGTGAACCCGCCGTGTGGCTGGTGGACGGTGACGGCAAGGCGCAATTGCATAAAGTCACGGTGGCGCGTTACCTCACCGGCAAAGTGATCATCGGCGATGGCCTCAAAGGCGGCGAAAAAGTTGTGGTGGCCGGTGGGCAATTGCTGCACCCCGGCATGCCGGTTGAAATCGCCCAGCAAGGAGCCCAGCCATGAGGCAACTGACGGTAATCGTCGCCGCCAGCCTGTTGCTGATGGCCTGCTCCAAAGAAGAAGCGCCGCCCGAACCGGTGCGCCCGGTGTTGTCCATGGAGGTGAAGGCCGAAGATCAGGAAAACCTCGGTCGCTTTGCCGGCACCATTCAGGCGCGCTACGAAAGTAACCTGGGTTTCCGTGTCCCCGGGCGTATTGCCCGTCGCGCCGTGGACGTGGGCGCTGAGGTAGAGAAGGGCGCCTTGCTTGCCGTGCTCGATCCTACGGACCAGCAGAACCAATTGCGCGCCGCCCAGGGCGACCTGGCGCGCGTGCAGGCGCAGTTCATCAATGCCCAGGCCAATGCCCGCCGCCAGCAGGAACTGTTCAACCGTGGCGTCGGTGCCCAGGCCCAGCTCGACGTGGCCCAGACTGACCTGAAAACCACCCAGGCCACCCTCGACCAGGCGCGCGCCTCGGTCAACCAGGCCAGGGACCAGCTCAACTACGCCGAACTGCGCACCGACCACGCCGGCATCGTGACCGCCTGGAATGCCGAGGCCGGCCAGGTGGTCAGCGCCGGCCAGCAAGTGGTGACCCTGGCGCGCCCGGACGTCAAGGAAGCGGTGATCGACCTGCCCGCCGGGCTGGCCGAACGCTTGCCCGCAGATGTGGTGTTCCTCGTCGCCGGGCAACTGGACCCGAGCGTGCAGACCACCGCCATCGTGCGCGAGATCGAGCCCCAGGCCCAAAGCGCCACGCGCACCCGTCGCGCACGCCTGAGCCTGACCGAAACGCCCGCCGCGTTCCGCCTGGGCACCGCCATCAGCGTCACCTTGAGCAGCGCCATCGCGCCGCGTATTGAACTGCCCCTGAGCGCCTTGCAGGACGTCGACGGCAAGACCCGCATCTGGCTGCTCGACACCCAGAGCCAGACGGTGCAGCCGCGTGACGTCACGGTCGTCAGCCGGGATGCCGACAGCGCCGTGCTCAACGGCAGCGTCAAACCCGGTGAACGCATTGTCACCGCCGGTGTGAACAGCCTGAAACCCGGGCAAAAAGTCAAAATCGACGAGGACAGCCCGCGATGAAAGGGAGCTTCAACTTATCCGACTGGGCCCTCAAGCATCAGTCCTTCGTGTGGTACCTGATGTTCGTCGCGCTTTTGATGGGCGTGTTTTCGTACATGAACCTGGGGCGCGAGGAAGACCCCTCGTTCACCATCAAGACCATGGTGATCCAGACCCGCTGGCCGGGCGCGACCCAGGAAGAAACCCTCAAGCAGGTCACTGACCGCATCGAGAAAAAGCTCGAAGAACTCGACTCCCTCGACTACGTGAAGAGCTACACCCGGCCGGGCGAGTCCACGGTGTTCGTGTTCCTTAAGGACACCACCAGCGCCAAGGCCATCCCGGAGATCTGGTACCAGGTTCGCAAGAAGATCGACGATATTCGCGGCACCTTCCCCCAAGGCTTGCAGGGGCCGTCCTTCAACGACGAGTTCGGTGATGTGTTCGGTTCGGTATACGCCTTTACCGGCGACGGCCTGTCGATGCGCCAGCTGCGCGATTACGTGGAGCAGGTGCGCGCCGAGATCCGCTCGGTGCCGGGGCTGGGCAAGGTCGAGATGATCGGCCAGCAGGACGAAGTGATTTACCTGAATTTTTCCACGCGCAAACTGGCCGCGCTGGGCATCGATCAGCGCCAGGTGGTGCAAAGCCTGCAGTCGCAGAACGCGGTCACGCCCGCCGGGGTGATCGAGGCCGGGCCGGAGCGGATTTCAGTGCGCACCTCCGGGCAGTTCGCCTCGGAGAAGGACCTGGCCAACGTCAACCTGCGCCTCAATGACCGCTTCTATCGCCTGGCCGACATTGCCGAGATCAGCCGTGGCTACGTCGACCCGGCGCGGCCGATGTTCCGTTTCAACGGCAAGCCGGCGATCGGTCTGGCGATTGCGATGCAGAAGGGCGGCAATATCCAGTCGTTCGGCAAGGCGCTGCACGGGCGCATGGATGAGCTGACCGCCGACCTGCCGGTGGGCGTCGGCGTGCACAAGGTGTCGGACCAGGCCGAAGTGGTGGAAGAGGCCGTCGGTGGCTTTACCAGTGCGCTGTTCGAAGCGGTGATCATCGTACTGGTGGTGAGCTTTATCAGCCTGGGCATGCGCGCCGGGCTGGTGGTGGCGTGCTCGATTCCGCTGGTGCTGGCGTTGGTGTTCGTGTTCATGGAATACAGCGGCATCACCATGCAGCGGGTGTCGTTGGGCGCCTTGATCATCGCCCTCGGCCTGCTGGTGGACGATGCGATGATCACCGTGGAGATGATGATCACGCGCCTGGAAAAAGGCGAAACCAAGGAGCAGGCCGCGACCTACGCCTATACCTCCACGGCGTTTCCGATGCTTACCGGCACGCTGGTGACCGTGGCCGGTTTTGTGCCGATTGGTCTTAACGCCAGCTCGGCGGGTGAGTACACCTTCACGCTGTTCGCGGTGATCGCCGTGGCCATGCTGGTGTCGTGGGTCGTGGCGGTGCTGTTTGCGCCGGTGATCGGCGTGCATATCCTCAGCGCCAAGGTGAAGCCGCACGACGCCGAGCCGGGGCGCATCGGCCGCGCCTTCAATGGCGGCATGCTCTGGGCCATGCGCAACCGCTGGTGGGCCATCGGCATCACCGTGGCGCTGTTCGTGGCCTCGGTGTTTTCCATGCAGTTCGTGCAGAACCAGTTCTTCCCGTCGTCGGATCGCCCGGAAATCCTGGTTGACCTGAACCTGCCGCAGAACGCCTCGATCAACGAGACGCGCAAGGCGGTCGACCGCCTCGAAGCCATCATCAAGGACGACCCGGACATCGCGCGCTGGAGCACCTACATCGGCCAAGGCGCGATCCGTTTCTACCTGCCGCTGGACCAGCAGTTGGAGAACCCCTACTACGCGCAGCTGGTGATCGTCAGCAAAGGCCTGGAAGAGCGCGGCGAGTTGATTACGCGTCTGCAGAAGCGCCTGCGCGATGATTTCGTCGGTATCGGCAGCTTCGTGCAGCCGCTGGAAATGGGCCCGCCGGTGGGTCGGCCGATCCAGTACCGCGTGTCCGGCAAGGACACCGACCAGGTGCGCAAGCACGCCATCGAACTGGCGACCTTGCTCGACCAGAACACCCACTTGGGCGAAATCATCTACGACTGGAACGAGCCGGGCAAAGTCTTGCGCATCGACATCGCCCAGGACAAGGCGCGGCAATTGGGGCTGTCGTCCGAAGACGTCGCGCAATTGATGAACAGCGTGGTCAGCGGCGCGTCGGTCACCCAGGTGCATGACGATATTTACCTGATCAATGTGGTCGGCCGTGCTGAAGACGCCGAGCGCGGTACGCCGGAAACCCTGCAGAACCTGCAGATCGTCACGCCCAACGGCACCTCGATTCCGTTGCTGGCCTTCGCCACGGTGCGCTACGAACTGGAGCAACCGCTGGTGTGGCGCCGCGACCGCAAGCCGACGATTACCATCAAGGCCGCAGTGCGTGACGAGATGCAGCCGACCGACCTGGTCAAGCAACTGGCGCCGACTATCCAGAAGTTCAGCGACGGTTTGCCGGTGGGCTACAAAGTCGCCACCGGCGGTACCGTGGAAGAAAGCGGCAAGGCCCAGGGCCCGATCGCCAGCGTGGTGCCGTTGATGCTGTTCCTGATGGCGACCTTCCTGATGATCCAGTTGCACAGCGTGCAGAAGATGTTCCTGGTGGCCAGTGTCGCCCCGCTGGGTTTGATCGGCGTGGTGCTGGCGCTGATTCCCACGGGCACGCCCATGGGCTTCGTGGCGATCCTGGGCATCCTGGCGCTGATCGGCATCATCATCCGCAACTCGGTGATTCTGGTGACGCAGATTCATGAGTACGAAGTGGCCGGTTACACGCCGTGGGATGCGGTGGTGGAAGCCACCGAGCATCGGCGCCGGCCAATCCTGCTCACGGCTGCGGCCGCCAGCCTGGGCATGATTCCGATTGCCCGGGAAGTGTTCTGGGGGCCGATGGCCTACGCGATGATTGGCGGGATTATCATCGCCACGTTGCTGACGCTGTTGTTCCTGCCGGCCCTGTATGTGGCCTGGTACAAAATCCGCGAACCCAAGCAGGAATCTCAGGAACAACGCGGTTAAAAAAATGTAGGAGGGGGCTTGCCCCCTCCTACATTTGGATCTGCATCTTGTCAGGCTGTGGGAAGCTTCCGAAACCGCCGCTTGCCGCCCCGGCGAGCCTGAGCTTGTTCTACTCTTTCGGCCTTCTTCTTATCCAGGTCGATTCCCATGCAGTGCCTGCGTCCACTCCTTTTACTCTGCGCGCTTGTGCTTGCGCCGCCGACCTTCGCCACCAACGTGCTGGAAAATACCCAGTGGCGTATCGAACTCGATCCCGCCACCCTGGCGTTGCGCGTCACCCCCGCGGGCGAGGCTTCGGTACAAGCGTCCAGCGGTGTCGCCGCCCATGCGGTCAACGCGCTGCAAGCCGATGCCGAACAGGTCTCCTGGCAGTGGGACAACGGCGCGTATCGCCTGACGGCCCGGCTTGAACAGCGCGAATTGTCCCTGACGATCACTGCCCGTGCAGCGGGTAAGCTGGGCCTGCTGCGCCAGCCGGCCAGCGCCATGGGCCAGGGGCTGATCTGGCCGTTGGCCGAGGGGCATTACGTGCCTGCCGCTAATGCCGTGTGGAAAGATTTCCTGATCGGGTGGGGCGAGTTCAGTACCACCCAGGACCTCAGCCTGCCGTTATGGGGCGTGGATCATGGGCGCTTCACGTTCAACTGGCTGCTGACCAACCCCTATAACAATCGCCTCGAATGGCAGGCGGACGGCCAGGGTATGGCGCTGTCCGTGTCCCATGAATTTACCTCGCTCGAGCCTTCGACACCGATGACCCTGCGCTTGCATCTGGGCGAGGCCGACCCGTTGGCCGGCGCCAGGCGTTATCGTCAGTGGCTGGTCGAGCAGGGCCGTTACGAGTCACTGGCGGACAAGCTGCGGCAAACCCCCGAGGCGGTAAAATTGCTCGGCGCCAGTCACGTTTACCTGTGGGGCAACGACTTGCTCACGCTCGATGATGTACGTGATTGGCCCGCGTTGATCAAACGCCTGCGCACGCACGAGCTCAGTGAGCTGATGGGCAAGGAATCCGCACAGGTGCTCGCGCAGGCAGGCGCGTTGAATCGCTACGAGCAAACCGTGCTGTTGCGCGGCTTCAATGGGGCTATCAACAAGAAGGCCCGGCAGGCTTGGCAGGTGGCGGAACCCGACATGAATCGCCTTGCCGCTCGCTACGGCGAGTTGCGTCGCGAACTGGCCGTGGATTTCGCCGGCGCGTTGGCTGATCGCCCCGAAACCTGGGGCAATTCGAGCATCCAGGCCTTGCGCGACGCTGGGCTCAAGCGCTTGATGCTGACACTCGGCGAAGGCTGGGAAGGCGGCCTGTGGCATCCCGAAGCGATTCGCGCGGGGGTGGATGCCGGTTACCTGGTCGCCCCCTATGATTCCTATGGAACGGCGCTTTCGGCTACGGAAAATCCCGACTGGACCACGGCCCATCTGGGCGGCAAGGCCTACCGCGACTGCGCAATCATGTTGAAAGACGGCACGTTGAAAACCGGCTTCCAGCAGTCCGGTCACTACACCGATCCGCGCTGTGTGCGGCCTTTGCTGGAGGCACGGGTAAAGGCGGTGCAGGGCGCGGCGGGCTACAACGCCTGGTTCCTCGATGCCTACGCCACCAGCATGCTGTATGACAGTTACCGCGACGGTGCGCCGATGACCCAGGCGCAAAATGCCCAGGCCAATATCGACGCGTCGCGCTGGATCAACACCTCGCTCAAACTGCCCACAGGCTCCGAAGACGGCAACGCCATCACCGCCCAGGGCATCCTGTTTGCCCATGGCATTCAAACACCGGTGATCGGCTGGGGTGACCGGGAGATGACCCAGGACCTGCAGTCACCCAACTACGTCGGCAAGTGGTACCCGCCGGAGCAACCGGCCGTGTTCTTCAAGCGGGTGCCCTTGAAAGCGCCGCTGCGCACGGTGTATTTCGATCCGACGATGCGCCTGCCGCTGTATCAGGCGGTGTTCCACGGCTCGGTGATTACCACCCATCACTGGTTGTTCGACAGCCTGAAGTTAAGCAATGTGCAGGCGGAGAATGAGCTGGCCCAACTGCTCTACAACGTACCGCCGCTGTATCACTTAAGTGCAGCAACGCTCAAGGAACGGCTGCCGGTGATTGAGCGCCAGGACCGGTTTTTCCGCCCGCTGCATGAGCGGTTGGCGACGCGGGCGATGACTGATTTTCGCTGGCTGACGGCGGACAAACTGCTCCAGCAAACGACGTTCGCCGATGGGACGCGGTTGGTGGCGAATTTTTCGGACGCGCAAAAAGACGGGTATGCCGGGCGCAGTGTGACGGCGCTGGTGGAGGATGAAAAGCCGGTGGTGTATCAGGTGGATCAGCAGGGCCCTTAAGATCATCGGGGGCAAGCCCCCTCCCACATTTGGAATGCGTTCTCCTGTGGGAGGGGGCTTGAACCCGATAGCCATAGGTATCTACACAACTCCGTAGCACCCACCGTAACCACGATGCGAAGCGAGCCGCTCTTGATCTTGATCTGCTTTTGATCTCAGGCGCCCCGTT
>NZ_CVTO01000107.1:31835-45253 GCF_900004715.1 Pseudomonas sp. 24 E 13 | reverse complement strand
CATTAGCAGCCGTTACCGCAGAAACGGATATGTACTCGGTCTGATCCAACATCCTGGTCGGCCCCGAGGCTGCCATCGGGGGCAAGCCCCCTCCCACACTTGGAATGCGTTCTCCTGTGGGAGGGGGCTTGCCCCCGATAGCATTAGCCCAGGCAATAAATCACTTAAACCCGACGCCACACACTGGCCAACCAAGGCTGCTGCTCCCTCGGCAAACCCGCAGGTCGGTAATAATGCTCCAGCTCTTCAAACCCGGCCTCAGTCAGCAACCCTCGCCATGCCTCCAGATCGTGATAAGACCCATACCGCGGCCCGTTCCAACCTTCCCGGTTGTCACCCCGAGGATTGGAGCTGAACAGCACCCCACCGGGTTTCAACGCGCCGTGCAGTTGCTGGAGCACCCGTGGCAATTCCTGCTTGGGTATGTGAAACAGCACCGCATTGGCGAAGATCCCGTCAAAGCGCTCGGCAGGCAGGTCCAGTCTCAGGAAGTCCTGCTGCAACACCTCACAACCACTGTCTTCGCGCGCCATCTGCGCAAAGCGCTCGGAACCGTCGAGCCCCACGGCGATATGCCCCATGCGTGTAAACGTCTGCAAATCGCGCCCCGGCCCGCAGCCGAAATCCAGCACGGTAAACGGCGCCGTGCCCTGGAGATGCCGCAGCAGCGCATCGATGTTCTGGCTGACATCATGATCGCGGGTGCCTTCACGGAAGTCCTCGGCCACGTGGTTGTAATGGCCGAGGGTGGTGGCGGTGATCTGGTTGAGGTCTTCGGGCTTGAGGGTCATGACAGGCAATACCGGACGCTTGGATTCCCTGACTATACCTCACCGCTTGTTCAGTACCCGCGCCAACCGATCCCCGCCCAGTTGAATCACCGCCACCAGCACCACCAACAGCACAATCACCGTCAGCATGATCTGCGTATCGAAACGCTGGTAGCCATAGCGGTACGCAATGTCGCCCAAGCCACCGGCGCCAATTGCCCCGGCCATGGCCGATGAGTTGATCATGGTCACCAGGGTGATGGTGAACCCGCCGACGATGCCCGGCAGCGCTTCCGGCAACAGCACGTGCCAGATGATGTGCCAGCGCCGGCACCCCATGGCCTGCGCCGCTTCGATCAGGCCATGGTCGACTTCGCGCAGGCTGACTTCGGCGATGCGCGCAAAGAACGGCGTGGCGGCGATCGTCAGCGGAACCACCGCCGCCCACACGCCATAGGTGGTGCCCACGATCAGGCGGGTAAACGGGATCAGCGCCACCATCAGGATCAGGAAGGGAATGGAGCGGAACAGGTTGACGAAGGCGCCCAGCACCCGATTCAGCGTCGGTGCCTGGTAGATGCCGCCCTTGTCGCTGGTGACCAGAAACACGGCCAGCGGAATCCCCACCAGCAGGGCGATCAACGACGACACACCCACCATCAACAGGGTGTCGATGGCGCCCTGCACTAAACGATCAAACCACATGGCCCAGCACCTCCACCCGTTGCGCCCAGTTCGCGGCGCGGTTGCGCAGTTCTTCGGCGCTGTGCGGCGATCCATTCACCGCCAGCAGTAATTGCCCCAGGGCATGCCCCTGGATGCGTTCCACCCCGCCTTGCAGCAACCGCACGCGGCCGCCGAGGGCCTTGAACAGTGCGGCAAGGTCCGGCTCATCGGCGTCGCTGCCGGTGAACTGCAAGCGCAGCACCACGGCGGCGTCGGCGGACGTGGGAGTGGGGTGCAGACGGTTTTGCAGTTCGGCCGGCAAGCCGTGTTGCAAGGGGGCGAGCAGGGTTTGGCTGACGTCGTGCTGCGGATTGCCGAACACTTGCCACACCGGGCCCTGCTCGACGATGCGCCCGTGTTCCAGCACCACCACGCGGTCGCAGATGTCGCGGATTACCGCCATCTCATGGGTGATCAACACGATGGTCAGGCCCAGGCGCTGGTTGATCTCGCGCAGCAGGCCGAGGATCGATTGGGTGGTCTCCGGGTCCAGCGCCGAGGTGGCCTCGTCGCAGAGCAGGATCTCGGGGTCGTGCACCAGCGAACGGGCGATGCCCACGCGCTGTTTCTGCCCCCCGGAAAGCTGCGCCGGATACGCCTTGTGCTTGTCCTGCAAACCCACCAGTTCCAGCAGCTCACGCACCTTTTGTTCACGCTGCGGCTTGGGCACCCCGGCGACTCTGAGCGGCAATTCGACGTTCTGCCACACGGTCTTGGCCGACATCAGGTTGAAGTGCTGGAAGATCATGCCGATGCGCCGGCGCAACGCGACGAGGTGGTCTTCATCGAAGCCGCCGATATCCACCTGATCGATCAGCACGCGCCCGCTGCTGGGTTGTTCCAGGCGATTGATGGTGCGAATCAGCGACGACTTGCCGGCGCCGCTGCGGCCAATGATGCCGAACACTTCGCCACGCTGGATCGCCAGGTCGATGCCGTGCAAAGCATGCACCGTGCCGTCATAGGTTTTACCCAGGTTGATGAAGCGCACGTGGGCACGGTTCAGATCCGCATGCAGTTCGGTCTGCCGGGCGTCCCTGGGCGGTATGCCCAGGTCGCACAGTCGGGCATTGGCGGCGGTCATTTTTTAGCTTCCCAGCCGACTTGGTAAAGCTTGCCGAGGGATTTATCCAGGGCGGCGCGTACCACCGGCGAGTGCTGGTAGATGTCGACGAACTTGATCACCCGTGGGTCGGTCTTGCTCTTGGGCTGGATCACGAACTGGATCACGTATTCCGGGTGGTCCAGGCCGTCGAACAGCAACGCCGATTCCGCATCGAAGGTCTTGGACAGGCGGATGTACGCGGGGTAGCCCTGCACCAGGTCGGCGTCGTCATAGGCGCGCACCAACTGCACGGCTTCCACTTGCAGAATCTTGATTTTCTTCGGATTGCTGACGATGTCTTCTTCGGTGGCCTTGTAGCCCACGCCCGGCTTGAGGCTGATCAGCCCGGCCTTGGCCAGCAGCTGCAGGCCGCGCCCGCTGTTGATCGGGTCGTTGGCGATGGCCACGCTGGCGCCTTCGGGCAGGTCGTTGAAGCTTTTGTACTTTTTCGAATACAGCCCGACGTTGTTGATGATGCCCGGCGCATAAGGCACCAGGTCAAACCCGGCGGCAGCCTTGGCGTTTTCCAGGAAGGGAATGTGCTGGAAGTAGTTCACGTCGATATCGCCGGCAGCGAGGCTGACGTTGGGGGCGATCCAGTCGGTGAATTCCACCAGTTCCACTTTCAGGCCTTGTTTGCCGGCTTCTTCCACGGCCGCTTCCAGGGGAATGGCGAAGGCGGCGGTGGTGCCGACTTTCAGCGGCGCATCGACGGCGAATACGGCCGTGCTGAACAGTCCGAAGGCCAGGGAGAGCACTATTTTTTTCATATGAGTTTCCAATTGTAGGAGCGAGCTTGCTCGCGAAAAACTTGAGGACGCATCGGTAAACCAGATGCACCGCGTTATCGTTAACGGTCTTCGCGAGCAAGCTCGCTCCTACAGGGGTTAGTGTCGGTAGGTAGAGCCGGTGTGTTGTTCGGGTAAGCGAGCAGTGCCGTGGAAGACTTTTTCGCGCAGCGTGCCCTGCTCATATTCGGTTTTGTACGACCCGCGCTTTTGCAGCTCCGGCACTACAAGATCGATGAAATCCACATAGCTTTCCGGCGTCACGATGCGCGTCAGGTTGAAGCCATCCAGGCCCGTTTCGCTGATCCACGATTCCAGCTCATCGGCGACCTGCTCAGGCGACCCAACCAGCGTGATATAGCGCCCGCCCAATGCGTGCTGCTCGAGCAATTTGCGCCGGGTCCAGTCGTTGTTCTGCAGGTTTTTGGTGGCCGATTGGATCGCATTGCTCTTCACGTACTGGATCGGCTCGTCCAGCTCGTACTCGGAAAAATCGATCGCCGTGGACGCCGCAAAGTGCGCCACGCCGGCCTCGGCGCTGGCATAGCTGAGGTACTCGGCGTGCTTGGCCCAGGCCAGTTCTTCGGTCGCGCCGACGATCACGTTGAGGCCCATGAACACTTTGATGTCATCCGGATTACGCCCGGCCGCCACCGCGCCGGCACGCACCTTGTCCACCTGGATTCTGGTCGAGGCCTTGTTCTGCCCGCTGATGAACACGCACTCGGCATGACGCCCGGCGAACTGCAGGCCGCGCTCCGAACTGCCGGCCTGGAACAGCACCGGCGTGCGCTGCGGCGAGGGCTCGCACAGGTGATAACCCTCCACTTGGTAGAACTCGCCGTGATGCTCGACCTTGTGCACCTTGCCCGGTTGCGCATACACCCGCGCCTGGGGATCGTTGACCACCGCGTCATCTTCCCAGCTGCCTTCCCAGAGTTTGTACAGCACCTGCAGGTATTCATCGGCCTGGTCGTAGCGGCGGTCATGCTCGACTTGTTCGTTCAGGCCCATGGCCTTGGCGGCGCTGTCGAGGTAGCCGGTGACGATGTTCCAGCCCACGCGGCCACGGCTCAGGTGGTCGAGGGTGGACATGCGCCGGGCGAACAGATAGGGCGGCTCGTAGGTCAGGTTGGCGGTGAGGCCGAAGCCAAGGTTGCGGGTGACCGCCGCCATGGCCGAGACCAGCAGGAGCGGGTCGTTGACCGGCAACTGGATCGATTCTTTGAGCGGCACGTCGATGGACTGCTGGTACACGTCATACACGCCGACGATATCGGCGATGAACAAGCCGTCGAACAGCCCGCGCTCGAGGGTTTGCGCCAGGTCGGTCCAGTATTCGAGGGTCTTGTACTGGGTGGACGTGTCCCGTGGATGGGTCCACAAGCCGTGGTTGATATGCCCGATGCAGTTCATGTTGAAGGCATTGAGCAGGATTTTTTTCTTGCTCATCAGATCGTCCCCCGCAGCGGCGGGTTTTCGGCGTTGAGGTAGTAATTGCCCACGGCGTGATATTTCCAGCGCACCGGGTCGTGCAGGGTGTGAACCCGCGCGTTGCGCCAGTGGCGGTCCAGGCCGTGCTCGGCCAGGGTCGCCTGGCTGCCGGCCAGTTCGAACAGCGTGCTGCCGGCGGCGAGGGATATTTCGGTGCTCAAGGCGCGCACTTCGGCGACGGCGATGGAGGCGGCCGCGACGGTCTGGGCCGTGCTGTCGGCCTGGGCGCGATCGAGGAATTCGCCCGAGCGCTCGAGCAACGCTTCGGCGGCGTGCAGGCGAATGCTCAGGTGGCCGAAGCTTTTCAGCGTCAACGGGTCATCGGTGGCCTTGTCGCTGCCTGAGTCGATCCAGGGACGGGTCTTGGTGCGCACAAAATGCAGCGCATCTTCGAAGGCGGCGCGGGCGATGCCGGTGTCGATGGCGGCGTGCAGAATCTGCGCCAGGGGGCCGACGGTGGTCGGGCGTTCGAAGGCGCTCTGGAACGGCACCACGTCCCGGGCATCCACCCACACTTTGTCGAACACCACCGAACCGCTGCCGGTGGTGCGCTGGCCGAAGCCGCTCCAGTCGTCGATCACCGTCAGGCCGGCGCTGTCGCGAGGCACGAAGGCCAGTTGCTGGACACCGTTTTCATCCACCACCGAGGTGGGGATGCGTTGCGCGTAGATCGCGCCGGTGGCGTAGAACTTGCGCCCGCTGATGCGAAAACCCTCGCCGTCGCGGCTGAGGCGGGTCACGCGGTCATGGGCGGTCTTGGTGCCCAGTTCCGCCAGGGCGTTGCCAAAGCGCTGGCCGGCCAGCACGTCGGCGTACAGGCGCTGCTGCTGTTCGGGGCTGCCGTTGACCCGCAGCACTTCAAGGGCATAGAAATGGTTTTGCGGGATCTGGCCCAGGGAGGCGTCGGCCTGGGCAATCAGCGCAATGACCTTGGCCAGGGTGACGTTGGACACACCGGCACCGCCGTAGGCCTTGGGCACGCTGATGCCCCACAGGCCGGAGCGGGAAAACACGTCCAGCTCGGGCAGCGGCAGGCGACGTTCGCGGTCGCGCTGGGCGCTGTCGCGGCGCAGGTCTTCGGCCAGGTCGCTGGCGACAATAAGGGCTTGTTCATCGCTGGTAATAACCGCGACGTGATGGGAAAGCGTCATGTGTTCTCCAGAAGCTCGTGGAAAAAGTGTTCTGGGCGGTCAGATCCAGGAATGTCGAGCCGGCAACGTGCCGTTCAAGCGGTAGGCACCGATGGCGTGATACTTCCAGCGCACCGGGTCATGCAGCGTGTGGACCCGCGCATTGCGCCAGTGCCGGTCAAGGTTGAATTCGGCGAGGGTGGCGCGGCTGCCGGCCAACTCGAAGAGCTTTTCGCTGACCAGCAATGACACTTCGGTAGTGAGCACCTTGGCCTCGGCGACTGCGATAGACGCGCGGGCGGCGGACTGCGCGGTGATCGGTGCTGCGCTGACCTGGTCCAGTACCTGGCCGGCCTTGCGCAGCAGCGCCTGCGCGGCATGCAGCTCGATCTTCAATTTGCCGATATCGGCGATGACATACAGGTCGTCGCTGGCCCGTTCGACCTTGGCGTCGATCCAGGGACGTGAACGTTCACGCACAAAAGCGATGGTGTCCTCGAGGGCGCCCTGGGCGATGCCGGCGTCGATGGCGGCCTGGATCAGCTGCGAGACGGCACCCTGGATATTCGGGCTTTCGCCCAGGCGCCAGTTGTCCACCACCAACTCTGCGTCCACCGGTACCCGGTCAAGCAGTACGGTGCCGCTGGCGGTGGTGCGTTGGCCAAAGCCCGACCAGTCATCGACGATGCGCAACCCCTCGCTGCCACGGCGCACAAACGCCATGACTTGCTTGCCGTCATCGTTGAGGGCCTTGATGGCCACCCAATGGGCGAACAGTGCGCCGGTGGAGTAGAACTTCTGGCCGCTGACCACATACCCGTCGCCCTCGGCGGTGATGCGCGCCTTGAGCTCCAGGGTATTTTTCGTGCCGCGTTCCGGGCCGCCATTGCCGATGCGCCAACCCTCGAGCACGCTCTGGAACAGGTGCTTTTTCTGGCGCTCGCTGGCGGTGCTCTGCAGCAGGTGCAGGATGCCGAAATGGTTCTGCGGGATTTGCCCGAGAGCCGGGTCGGCCGCGCTGATGATGGCGAAGACCTCGGCCAGGGTCACGAACGAAACCTGCGGACCGCCGTATTCGCGGGGAATGGAAATGCTGCCCAACCCGCTGCGGGTGAACTGTTCGATCTGCGCCAATGGCAATTGGCGTTGCTGGTCGCGCCTGGCGGCTTGCAGGCGCGCGGCGTCAGCAAGCTCATGGGCGGCGCTCAGCGCCTGGGCGTCGTTGCGCAGCACGGTGGCCGGCAACAACAGCGGCGCTGCGTCCAGATCACTCTGGGGGGGTGTTAGAGCCAAGTTAGACATCAGCGCCGCTCCTTGGCTGCACGTAATGCCCTGGCGTTATGCACCGGGGTAATTCTGACCATACCGACCTCGCATTCAATGAAATGAAAACAGAAAATTCAGGAATGTCCGGTGGTCCGGTGCATATACCCTAAGCGTGTTTATTTTTTAAATAAACTAACTTTTAGGAATATGCATAGAAGGGTCGTCACCCCGGTTCGCAGGGGGAGCCGAAAGGACGAGGTCGATACGTGGCCTCGGCCCTGTCCGAGCTCGTGGGAACCCAGGCGGCGATGCGCAAGGTACGGGCCGGCGCCCAGCGCGAATTGTTGCCGACGCGATCCAGGATGCAGTACGTCACCTCCAGGCGGCAGTCGTCACCGCCTTCGATAATGACCGTCGAAGGCACCCACACCTGAACGGGCATGCCGACGCTCCCGGCCTGGATTTTCGGCAGATCCATGCGTACGTCACCCCAGCGCAGGGTGATGGCGTCGCCGCTGGCCATGTTCGCGTAAGGCTCGATGGACAGCGGAATACCGCGTTGCACCTGGCGACTGTTGACGCCGTGGCGGCGGATGGTTTCGGGCAGGCTGACGGGGGCCAGGTTCTGGTTTTCGTCGCTGTACAGGTTCGACGGCTGCCCGCCCGGGTAGTTGGTCTTGACCCGTACCTGGGTAGTGGCCGAGCGCGCCGGGCCGTGCCCGATCTGCATGATTTGGTAGTGAACCCGGGCCGGGCCATCCTGTACAAAGCTTTCCGGCACCCGCAGGTGGGTCGGTGTGCCGATTTTCCCGGCCGTCACCCGGCGTGAAGCGGCAAAGCAGTTGTTCCAGAACAGCTCGATCAGATCGCCTTCCTCCATGCCGGGGTAAGGGGCGATGTCGACCTGCAGTTGCGCGGCCGCGTGGGCACTGATGCCGTTTCGAACGGCCTGGGGCAGGGTGGGTGCGGTCAGCATGGCCGGGATAGTAGTGTGCGTCATAAGTGATCTCCTTGATGCAGCCAGCAGCAATCGTTCCGGGCCTTGGGCGCGGGTGCGCAAAGGGGCCGAAAGAACGATTCAGTGAGTAGCCGGGATAGGATCCAATCCTCTGGACGCTAGATAAGAGGGTTGCGCCGGGGGCGTCAATGGCGGCAAAGGGCTAAACGGCGGGTTGGCGACGATTCAGAAGGGTCTGACGGAGCGAGGGATTTAAAGGCGCTTATGACGGGGGTTTTTACGCGATGAGAGGGTAACCCGTTGTAGGAGCGAGCTTGCTCGCGAAGAACGTTAACGATAACGCGGTGAATCAGATTGACCGAGTTGCCTGGGCGTTTTTCGCGAGCAAGCTCGCTCCTACAGAGGGGGCGTCAGTGGGCGAGAAATTTGCTCAGGAACTGCCGGGTGCGCTCTTCTTTGGGGTTGGCGAACAGCGCCTTGGCTTCACCCTGTTCGACGATCACGCCCTTGTCGAAAAAGATCACGCGGTTGGCGACATCCCGGGCAAAGCTCATCTCGTGGGTGACGATCACCATGGTGCGGTTCTCTTCGGCCAGGCTGCGGATGGTCGCCAGCACTTCACCGACCAGTTCCGGGTCGAGGGCCGATGTGGGTTCGTCGAACAGAATCACCTCAGGCTCCATGGCCAGGGCCCGAGCGATCGCCACACGCTGTTGCTGACCGCCGGACAGGCGCCGTGGATAAGCCGCTTCCTTGCCCGCCAGGCCAACCTTGGCCAACAGCCTGCGACCCAGTTCGGTCGCGGCGTCGCGGGGCATCTTCTTGACCACGATCGGGCCTTCGATGACGTTTTCGAGTGCGGTGCGGTGGGGGAACAGGTTGAAGTTCTGGAATACAAAACCCACATGCTGGCGCAGACGTCGCACCAGGCCCTGTTGCTGGTTGAGCGGCCTGTTGCTGTCGATCTCGATATCGCCCACCTTGATACGGCCGCTGGTGGGTTCTTCGAGAAAATTCAGGCAACGCAGGAAGGTGGTCTTGCCGGAGCCGCTGGGGCCGATGATGGCTACGACTTCGCCGGCCTTGACCTCAAGGTCGATGCCGTTGAGCACCACCTGACCGTTGAATTGTTTGGTCAGTTTTTCAACCACGATCATGCTTCAAGACTCCAGGTCATGCCGGTTGACCCGGTCTTCCAGACGATTTTGCAGATGCGCCAGGATGCTCGCCAGGATCCAGTAGATCAGGGCTGCGGACAGATACATGGTGAAAATTTCGAAGGTGCGCGCCGAGACCAGTTGGGCCTGCCGGAACAGCTCGGGCACCTGGATGGTGGCGGCCAGCGCCGTGTCCTTGACCAGTGAAATAAAACTGTTGCCCAGCGGCGGCAGTGCGGTGCGCATCGCCTGCGGCAGGATGGCCCGGCGCAATGTCTGCGCACGGGTCATGCCGATACTCGCGGCGGCTTCCCACTGGCCACGCTCGATGGACGCGATGGCGGCCCGCAGGATTTCACAGGCGTAGGCGGCCATGTTCAGCGAAAAGCCGATCATGGCGGCCGGAATCGGGTCCAGCTCGATGCCCACTTGCGGCAAGCCGTAGTAGATCAGGAACAATTGCACCAGCAGGGGCGTGCCGCGAAAGAACGACACGTAGACCCGCGCCGTCCAACTCAGCAGCTTGAAGCGCGACAGGCGCATCAAGGCCAGGCCGAAGCCCAGCAGCAGACCGAAGAACATCCCGCCCAGGCTGAGGATTACCGTGTAATACGCGCCCTTGAGCAGAAAGGGCGCGGAGTCCAGCGCGAGTTGCAAACCTGCTTCCATTATTGAGTGACGTCAGCGTTGAAGTATTTCTCGGACAGCGTCTTCAAGGTGCCGTCGGCGCGCAGCTTGTCGAGCGCCTTGTTCACCGCGTCCAGCAACTCAGGCTCGCCTTTGCGCAGCGCAATACCCGATTCCTGGCGAGAGAAAGCGTCGCCTGCCGCGGCGGTATCCGGGGCTTTCTTGGCGTATTCCAGAGCGGCCAGGCGGTCGATCAGGATGGCGTCGATGCGGCCGATGCGCAGGTCCTGGAACTTGGTCGGGTCGTCGTTGTAGGTCTTGATGATGGCTTTAGGCTGGTTGTCCTTGAGCCATTGTTCGTAGTTGGTGCCCAGGCCTACGCCGACTTTCTTGCCGGCCAGGTCGTTGGCGGTCTTGATCGCGTCGACGTTTTTCTTCAGCACCAGCGCCTGAATCCCGGACACGGTGTAAGGCTTGGAGAAATCGTACTTTTTCTTGCGCTCTTCGGAGATGGTCACCTGGTTGACCACCGCGTCCAGGCGCTTGGATTCCAGGGCGGCGAGGATGCCGTCCCATGGGGTGGCCTGCAGCTTGACCTTGACGCCCAATTCTTTGGCCAGCGCCTCGGACAGCTCCACCTCGAAGCCGCTGAGCTTGCCGCTTTCATCGACGAAGCTGAACGGTGGGTAGGTGCCTTCCAGGCCGATCTTGATCTCGCCGGCTTTCTTGATGGCGCCCAGTTGCTCGCCGGCAACCGCCTGGCCGAGCATGCCTGCGCCAAGCGCCAGGCCCAATGTGCCGACCAGCAATGTGCGACGCAATACAGAAATAGTCATGAAGAGCCCCTATGGTTTTTTATGGTGAGCGAAGCCGCTGACGCAGTAGCCGTATCCTGCCTTAAAGCGCGGTGCGCGTCTTCGCCTTCGGCGCGATGATAAAGCGGGTTTTTAAGACTTGAAAATAATAAAAAATCAACTTCATATTCATATTTCGAATATGAAAGAGGTCAAGTGTGGGAGGGGGGCTTGCCCCCGATGGCAGTGGTTCAGCTACAGATTAGCTGACTGACCCACCGCTATCGGGGGCAAGCCCCCTCCCACATTCAGTCCGCGTTTATTCAGCTGAATACTGAGTCATAGGCAAACAGCGCCGGTGCCCCGCCCGTATGCAGGAAAATAATCGGCCCGTCCCCGAACCGCTGACGCCCGATGCCGTCCAGCAAGCCTGCCATGGCCTTGCCGGTATAGACCGGGTCGAGCAACAGACCTTCCTGGCTGGCCAAAAGTTTGATTGCCGACAACGTGCCCGCGTTCGGTTCGCCATAACGCGGGCCGAAGTATTCGTCCCACAGGATCACCTTGAATGCCTCGGGCACCTCCACGCCAAGCAGCTCGGCGGTGCGCTCGGCCAGGCCCTGTACTTTCGGGCGCTGGGCTTCGTCGGTGCGCGACACGGTGACGCCAATCACCGGCAGGTTCGGCAGCGCTTCGCTCAGCGCCAGCGCCAGGCCGCTATGGGTACCGGCGCTGCCCGAGGCCAATACCACCGCTGCAAAGTCGAGGCCGCTGTCTTCGATCTGCGCCGCCAGCTCCAGGCCGGCACGCACATAACCCAGCGCGCCGAGGGCATTCGAGCCGCCGATAGGTACCAGGTAGGGCTTCTTGCCGTTGCTGCGCAGGCGGTCGGCGAGGGCGTTGAGCTGGTCGTCGACATGGTCGAGGTTCTCGACCAGCTCAACCTTGGCGTCGAACAGTTCGAGCAACAGACGGTTACCGTTACCCAGGTAGTTGGGGTCGTCGGTGCCGGTAGGATTTTCCAGCAGGGCGACGCAGCCCAGGCCGAGCCTGGCGGCCAGCGCGGCGGTCTGGCGCACATGGTTGGACTGGATAGCGCCGGCGGTGACCAGCGTGTCGGCGCCCTGGGCGAGGGCATCGGCGGCCAGGTATTCAAGTTTGCGCAATTTGTTGCCACCCATGGCCAGCGGGGTGGTGTCATCGCGCTTGACGTAGATGTCCCTGCCCAACCAGGTCGACAGCCGCTCGAGTTTTTCCAGGGCGGTGGCGCCGCCCAACAGGTCCAGGCGGTTAAAGCGGTCAAGCTGTTGTTTGATCATGGCTACGCACGGTGGCTGAGTAATTGGACGACTATAGGCAGGCACTTTTCATCGGGCAACGGCCAATCGCTTATGTCGGATGGTTCTTGGCCTCATACCATTGGTTCTTAAGGATTGCCTGGGTGCATACCGTAAAGTGATGGCCATTTCGTCAGGAGTGAATACCGTGAGTGAGCGTTCCAGCCATTGGCAATTGCAGACCATCGTCAGCCAGCTGCGCAGCGCCCGGGACCAGTGGCGAACGCGCAACGGTCGCTTGAGCGGCGAACACGGTGGTCGCGAATTACCGTCGCGCGAGGCCGTGGCGCAGATTCTCGAAGCACTGTGCGGCGCACTGTTCCCGATGCGCCTGGGCCCGGTGGACCTGCGCGAAGAAAGTGAAGACTTCTACGTCGGGCATACCCTCGACGTCGCCCTCAACGCGTTGCTTGCCCAGGCCCGCCTGGAGCTGCGCTACGCCGCGCGTCAGGGTGGCCGGGATGACGGCCAGATCGACGCCGATGCCATTCGCCTGATCCAGGATTTCGCCCTGGCATTGCCGGCGTTGCGCAGCCTGCTGGACACCGACGTACTGGCCGCCTACCACGGTGACCCGGCCGCGCGCAGCGTGGATGAGGTGCTGTTGTGCTACCCGGGCATCCTGGCGGTGATTCACCACCGCCTGGCCCACCACCTGTACCGCGCCGGCTTGCCGCTGCTGGCGCGCATCAGTGCGGAAATCGCCCACTCGGCCACCGGTATCGATATCCACCCCGGCGCGCAGATCGGCCCGAGTTTCTTTATCGACCACGGCACCGGTGTGGTGATTGGCGAGACGGCGATCATTGGTGAGCGGGTGCGCATCTACCAGGCCGTGACGCTGGGCGCCAAGCGCTTCCCGGCGGATGAGGATGGGCAGCTGCAAAAAGGCCATCCGCGCCATCCTATCGTTGAGGATGACGTGGTGATCTACGCCGGCGCCACGATCCTTGGGCGGATTACCATCGGCAAGGGTTCGACCATCGGCGGCAATGTATGGCTGACCCGCAGCGTGCCGGCGGGGGCGAATATTACCCAGGCGAATTTGCAGCATGATGATGGGGCACAGAAGTAAAGAGTCGGCACAAATCCCCTGTGGGAGGGGGCTTGCCCCCGATAGCAGTCTGTCAGTTGATATAACTGGCACTGACCCACCGCTATCGGGGCATAGGTATCTACACAACTGCGTAGCACCCACCGTAACCACGATGCGAAGCGAGTCGCTCTTGATCTTGATCTGCTTTTGATCTCAGGCGCCCCGTTAAA
>NZ_CVTO01000107.1:0-31785 GCF_900004715.1 Pseudomonas sp. 24 E 13 | reverse complement strand
CTTTTCAAAAGTGAGCCGCTGTAAAAGCGGAACCATTAGCAGCCGTGACCGCAGAAACGGATATGTACTCAACCCAATTCAACATCCTGGTCGGCCCTGAGGCCGCCATCGGGGGCAAGCCCCCTCCCACATTTGGATCTGTGGGGTATCAGTAAGATAGTCACAGGCTGCCTGATCCAACGAGGAGCAAGCCCCCTCCCACATTTGAATGCATTTCATCTTCACGTCGCTGAACGATTTGCCCCCGTAACCCGTCATACCAATCCCTGAGCTAGTGTAGGAATTATCTACCACTCAGCCCCGAAATTAGTCCCAGACCGCCCATTCATGTTTAACTTGAACGCTCGTTCAAGTTAAACCGGTGGTTCGCTGCCCGCTCACAACAGGAGGCTTACCTTTGCTGAGTCCGTTATATACAGCCACATTTCACACCTCGGGGGTGCGTCGTTCATGAGTGCATCGTCCACCCCTCCCAGCGGTCTGGTGCGCATGAATGCGCCCGTTTTCTACTTTGCCGCCACGGCCATCCTGCTGTTCGGCATCACGGTCATCGCTATCCCGCAACAGGCCGGTGCCTGGCTGCTGGCGGCGCAAAACTGGGCGGCCAATACGGTCGGCTGGTACTACATGCTGGCGATGACCCTGTATCTGGTCTTCGTGGTGGTCACCGCGCTATCGGGCTACGGCAAGATAAAACTCGGTGCCGACCACGACGAGCCCGAATTCAGTTACCTGTCCTGGGCCGGCATGCTGTTCGCCGCCGGGATCAGCATCACGCTGTTTTTCTTTTGTGTCTCCGAGCCGCTGACGCACCTGGTGCAACCGCCCCAGGGCGAGGCCATGAATGCCGATGCGGCGCGCCAGGCCATGCAGGTCCTGTTCCTGCACTGGGGCTTGCACGGCTGGGGCGTGTTCGCGTTTGTCGGCATGGCCCTGGCGTACTTCGCTTACCGGCATAACCTGCCGCTGGCGTTGCGCTCGGCGCTGTACCCGTTGATCGGCAAGCGCATCAATGGCCCGATCGGTTACGCGGTGGATGGCTTCGGCATCATTGCCACGGTATTCGGCCTGGGGGCCGACATGGGTTTTGGCGTGTTGCACCTCAACTCCGGCCTGGATTACCTGTTCGGCATTGCCCATACGCAGTGGATCCAGGTGGGCTTGATTACCTTGATGATGGGCGCGGCGATCATCGTTGCCGTGGCCGGTGTCGACAAGGGTGTGCGGGTGATGTCCGACATCAACATGCTGCTGGCCTGCGCACTGCTGCTGTTCGTATTGTTTGCCGGGCCTACCCAGCACCTGCTCAATACCTTGATCCAGAACATCGGCGACTACCTCGGTGCGTTGCCGACCAAGAGTTTCGACGTGTACGCCTACGACAAACCCAGCGACTGGCTGGGCGGTTGGACGGTGTTCTACTGGGCCTGGTGGATCGCATGGTCGCCGTTCGTGGGCCTGTTCATCGCGCGGATTTCCCGTGGCCGCACCATCCGCGAATTCGTGTTTGGCGTGCTGCTGATCCCGCTGGGTTTCACCCTGGCGTGGATGTCGATCTTCGGTAACAGCGCCATCGACCAGGTGCTCAACCATGGCATGACCGCGTTGGGCCAGTCGGCCATCGATGAGCCGTCGATGAGCCTCTACCTGCTGCTGGAAACCTACCCGTGGAGTAAAACCGTGATTGCGGTCACGGTGTTTATCAGCTTCGTATTCTTCGTGACCTCGGCGGACTCAGGCACAGTGGTGCTGTCGACCCTGTCGTCCAAAGGCGGCAACGCCGATGAAGACGGGCCGAAATGGCTGCGCGTGTTCTGGGGCGCGATGACCGCCCTGGTCACCAGCGCCTTGCTGTTTGCCGGCAGTATCGATTCGCTGAAATCAGCGGTCGTGCTGACCTCGCTGCCGTTCTCGCTGATCCTGCTGCTGATGATGTGGGGGCTGCACAAGGCGTTCTATCTCGAATCGCAAAAGCAGATCGCCCAGTTGCATTCGCTGGCACCGATCTCGGCGTCGCGCAAAGGCCGTGGCGGCTGGCGCCAGCGTCTGAGCCAGGCCGTGCATTTTCCGTCGCGCGACGAGGTGTACCGTTTCCTCGAGTCGACGGTGCGCCCGGCCATCGAAGAAGTGACGGCCGTGTTTGTCGAGAAGGGCCTGAACGTGGTCACCCAGCCAGACCCGGCCAACGACAGCGTCAGCCTGGAAATCGGCCATGGCGAGGAGCATCCGTTCATCTACCAGGTGCAGATGCGTGGCTATTTCACGCCATCGTTCGCCCGTGGCGGCATGGGTTCCAAGGAGATCAACAACCGCCGCTACTATCGCGCCGAAGTACACCTGCGTGAGGGCAGCCAGGATTACGACCTGGTGGGCTACACCAAGGAGCAGATCATCAACGACATCCTCGACCAGTACGAGCGGCACCTGCAGTTCCTGCATCTGGTGCGCTGATTCGCGCGCATAAATGCACGTAATAGCGTTCCTCTCAAGTGGGTCTTTGCTGTAAAAGGGAAAGGCAGACTTAAGCGATTCAGCGGGTTCAAAGGCCTGGGAATAACCTTATTCCCAGGCCTTGTTTGCCCCAAGCCCAGAGAGGATTCGATGACTTACATTGCTGCCGAAAACCGCTATGAATCTATTCCTTATCGCCGCGTAGGCCGCAGTGGACTGGTGCTGCCGGCACTGTCCCTGGGGCTGTGGCACAACTTTGGCGACAGCACCCCGATCGCCACCCAGCGTGCCCTGCTGCGCACCGCGTTCGACCTGGGCATCAATCACTTCGACCTGGCCAATAACTACGGCCCTCCCTACGGCAGCGCCGAGATCAACTTCGGTCGTCTGCTGCGCGAAGACTTCAAGCACTACCGCGACGAGCTGATCATCTCCAGCAAGGCCGGCTGGGACATGTGGCCCGGGCCTTATGGCCAGGGTGGCGGTTCGCGCAAATACGTGCTGGCCAGCCTCGATCAGAGCCTGCAGCGCCTTGGCGTCGATTATGTGGATATCTTCTACTCGCACCGTTTCGACGCCGACACGCCATTGGAAGAAACCGCCAGTGCGTTGGCCACCGCCGTGCAGCAGGGCAAGGCGTTGTACATCGGTATCTCGTCCTACTCCGGGGTAAAAACCCGGGAGATGGCAGCGCTGCTCAAAGAGTGGAAAGTGCCGCTGTTGATTCACCAGCCCGCCTACAACCTGCTCAACCGCTGGGTGGAAAAAGACCTGCTCGACACCACCGACGAACTCGGCGCCGGCGTGATTGCCTTCACGCCGCTGGCTCAGGGCTTGCTCACCGATAAATACCTCAACGGCATTCCTGCCGATGCCCGGGTGAACCGTCCGGGGGGAGGCTCGCTGCAGGCCCAACACCTGTCCGAGGAGAACATTGCCCACGTGCGCGCCCTGAATGAGATCGCCCAGCGTCGCGGTCAGAGCCTGGCGCAATTGGCGCTGGCCTGGACCCTGCGTGATCCACGGGTAACCAGCGCGCTGATCGGTGCCAGCCGGCCGGAGCAGATCATCGAGAACGTCGGCGCGTTGAAAAACTTGAGCTTCAGCGCCGAAGAGCTGGCGCAGATCGATCGGTTCGCCCAGGAAGGCGGGATCAATCTGTGGGAAAAACCGTCAATGGCGGAGTAACGTCAGCGTGCCTGCTCGATAGAGGCGCCGACCTTTATTGTGGCAGGCACACTGCAGCTGTTTGCTCAGCGCAGGGTTAGCACTCGCCGGGCATCTTGGAAGCCCGACTCAGACAACTTGACCTTATTCCCATAGAGGTCTGCGTAACCGTCAATCACGGCGACCGAGTGCCCGCCGGCGTCTGCGGTACCCAGGCCTTCTTTGGCCAGTTGAGCCGGATTGGTCCAGCGCCGTTTGGCATGTAGGCCCAAGCGATTGGTGGCATCTCCCGGCATTTCCCCGTCATTCAATGAGGCCATTGCGTCTTTGAAGCTGCGCTTGGCGCTGCCTTCGTGATTTTTCATCTGAGCCCGCTTGGCGCTGGCGGCATACAGGAATACTGCGTCCTTGAGCACGTCCGGGTCCTCGCCCTCAAAGCCGCTGCCGGTCCTCGCCAGCGTTAACTCTTCGTGGGATATGTGCAGCTTGAAGGTGTCTTGCATTGTCACCTCGAACCCTGTTTTTGTCGGGGTTATGAGTTTGAAAATCCCCTGTGGGTGATGACCGTATTTCATCATCGCCAGCTTGATCGCCGACACCGTGACGCAATTGCCTTCAATGCCCTGCCAGAACCCACGCCAGATATCCTCGGGCTTGGTGCCGGTCGGCACCGAAGATATAAATAGGCTGTCGTCAGGCCGGGGCTTGTCCAGGGGGGTGACCGTGGGCAAAGGGGCCGGCGGATCGCGATCAACCTGATGAGGTACTGCGTCAACCGCAGGGGCAACAGGGCTGGCGCGCTGTGTGATGGTTTTGAGAAGGCTGTTCAGTGAGTTCAGTTGTTGAACGATAGACGCGTAAAGGTTTTGCCTGTTTTCCGCGCCGCCCGCGACGGGTGTTTCCATCGGGGCCTTGGCGTTCTTCACGCCTGTGCCGGCGCAGAGACCGGGAAGTAATGACGTATTAAGCGCTGCGGTGCCGCTGGCAGTGTTGAGTAACATGGGCCGCCTCGTATTCAGTAGTGTGAGTGAGCGATTCAGTGAGGGTCGAGCACGTAGCCGTGGCCCTCATAAGGCAAATATTGATGCGCCTTTTCATTGCCCAGAACCAAGCCAAAACCGTACAGAAACCCGACGGTAGTCTGGTCTTCCAGTTCACTTACATGGACATGGCGCATATGGCCGATCATGCCGATATTTTCCAGGACAGGTTTGATATGCTGGCCATTCTGGATCGCATCACTGAGGGTCGTCTCGAAGTCGGACCTTGCCACCGGATCCTCATGTTCCAACTGGTGACGTTTCATAAAAGCGGCAAACATGAAGTTGGCATCCTTTATCAGCTCGCTGTCGTCACCGGACAGTTTCAGGGCTTGCCCGGCCCGCTGTAGCTCCTGGCGAGAAACATGCACTTCATAACCATCTCTCATCGTCACGTCGTAGCCGTCTCCTGCAACGGCAACCCGTTGAAAGCAATCGGTGGGGCTTTGCCCGAACGTCATCATCATCAGTTTTATTGCGTCAACGTAGGCTGCCGTTTCGCGAAACTCGCCAAAGCCCGGGGGTGTGTTACTCAAGCCAGTCAATATATCGGCTGGACGCTCACCGTTTCTCTTCGAGGAAATATCCGGCATCGCGCCGGCTGAAGGAGGACCGAGCGGAGCTGCAAGGGGTTTGACGTTGGTTTGCGGGGGGGTAGGCGCAACCCGCGCAGGGCGCGAGTCAGTGGACGGTTCGTCCAGCCTGGTGGTTGCGGGTAAATCCGACAGTACATAGGCCGGCTTTTTCAGCCTTAACTTCGAAGGTGTCCCGTGGAAATCCTCGTGACCATCGACAACCAGCATGGACTCCCCATTCGAGACAACGGTTATACCCAGTTTTTGACCCGTGCCCAGTGACTCGGACTTGACCTCTTTCAGATGGTTTTCCAGGCCCATGAGCTTCAATACGCTGCTGGCATGTTCGCCTTTATTGGTATTGCGCAGGGTCATGGGGTAACTCGCTTGTTCGGCGGGGTCGTTGCTTTGTAGCTGTTTTCGCTTGGCCAGGGTCGCATACAGAAAGTTGGCGTCTTTCAACATGTCTTCGTTGCCGAGCAATTGCGAACCTTCTTTGGCAAGGTCCAGTTCTTTATGGGAAATGAATAATGTGAAGCCATCTCTCATGGTCACATTGAACCCGTTATTCAGGGACGTGACTTGAGCGTAAATATCGGTTGGGCTTTGACCAAAGTGCTGCATGGCCAACTTGATTCCCGCGACATGAGAACTGTGCGGTGTGGTCAGTGAGCGGTAGGTCTCATGGGGCGAAAAAAACAGGCCACCTAATACGTCATCGGGTTTTTGTTTGTCCTTTTTATTTGAAAGGTACGGCGTACTATCAGGGCGCACCGTCGAGTGGGTGGTCGCTGCAACGGTTGCGGGCGTACCAGGCTTGACGGGCGTGGCGTCGATGGCCTTGTGGAGTGTGTTCATCAAACTTTCAAGCTCGCTTAACAAGGCAAGCAAACTTTCGCGTCTGTCGGGCGCGGCGGTGGGCGGTGTCAGTGTTTCAAGTGTTGTGCCTGTGGCTGAAGGGGCGGGTTCAGCAGGCTGTGCCGCAAAAGCGGGCAGCCACGGCGATACGGTTGAGATATTCATTTAAGCACTCAATGGATTCAGGTAAGGGTTCACTGCGCAGGCGTTTTGGACGCACGATGTCAGTGGTGAGCCTTACCTCGTACGTTCCTGAAAGTGAGTGCTTGACGAGTTACAGGGCGTGTCGTGAGCCACATTTTTCCATAGGAAAAATCTTGAAATTAACGGTTTTTTCGCCATTTGAGGCGGTTGGATTAAAACGGTGCATCGCCCAGGATGGTGGCCCGGTGCATGACGCGGCGCTGTGGACGGTAGTCATCCACCGCGTAATGCTGGGTCACGCGGTTATCCCAGAACGCCACGTCATTTTCCTGCCAGCGCCAGCGAATAGTGAACTCCGGGCGGGTGGCGTGAGCAAACAGCAGCTTGAGAATCGCCTCGCTTTCGGCCGGTTCCAGTTCGTTGATTCGGGTGGTGAAGCCGTCGTTGACGAACAGCGATTTGCGCCCGCTGACGGGGTGTGTGCGTATCACCGGGTGTGACAGCGGCGGGTTTTTGCGACGGGTTTCTTCCCAGCGTGCCAGGTCTTCGGCGGTGTTGCCGAAGCGCTCCAGCGGAAAGGATCTGGTGAAGTCGTGGGTGGCGGTGAGGCCTTCGAGCAAGGCTTTGAACGGCTCGGACAACGCCTCATACGCCGCAATCCCGCTGGCCCACAAGGTATCACCACCAAATGCCGGCAACTGCTTGGCGCTCAGCACCGCGCCGAGGGCAGGCGTGGGCAGGAAGGTCACATCGGTGTGCCATACGGCGTTGTCACGCACATCGGTCACGGCCGTGTCGAGGATCAGCACTTCGGGCTGTTCCGGCACGTTGGGGTAGATCGGGTGGATATGCAGGTCACCGAAATTCGCCGCAAACCGTGCCTGCTGCTGCGGGGTGAGCGGCTGGTCACGGAAGAACAGCACCGAATGCTTGAGGAGTGCTTGTTCGATGGCGTCGCGCTCTTCAGGGCTCAGCGCCCGGGTGATATCGACGCCGCTGATCTGCGCGCCAAGCGCAGCGCTTAAAGGGGTAACGGTCAGGCTGCTCATTTAACGTTCATCACTCAGTGTGCCTGGCCATGCCACGGCACTAATTTACGCTGCAGGGCGCGCAGGCCCATTTCCATGGCGAAGGCGATCAGTGCGATCACCAGGATGCCCAGCACCACTACGTCGGTGACCAGGAACTGCGCCGCCGACTGCACCATGAAGCCCAGGCCGCTGGTGGCGGCAATCAATTCGGCGGCGACCAGGGTCGACCAGCCTACGCCCAGGCCGATACGTACTCCGGTAAGGATGTCGGGCAGGGCGCTTGGCAGGATCACATGACGAATCAGTTGGGCACGGGTGGCGCCCAGCGACTGCGCAGCGCGCAACTTGGCCGGGTCGACCGTGCGTACGCCGGTGGCGGTGGCGATGGCAATCGGCGCAAAGATCGCCAGGTAAATCAGCAGCACTTTGGACAGCTCGCCGATACCGCACCAGATCACGATCAGCGGCAGATAGGCCAGCGGCGGGATTGGCCGGTAAAACTCGATCAGCGGGTCGAGAACGCCGCGGGCGATGCGGTTGGCGCCGATGGCAATCCCCACCGGCACGGCCGTCAGCACCGCGAAACCCAGGCCCAGGCCGATGCGACTGAGGCTTGCGCCCAGGTGCTGCCAAAGGGTCGAATCCATGTAGCCGGATGTCGCCAGCAACCAGCCTTTTTGCAGCACGGCAGAGGGCGGCGGCAGGAACAGTGGCTCGATCAAGCCGCTGGCGGTTACCGCCCACCAGACAGCGAGCAGGACCGCCAGGGTCAGTACGCTGATCCACCGTGTGCTGAGGCTGCGGCGTGCCGGAATAACCGCATGGGTCAGCGGCTTGGCCGCTGTGGCGGGAAGTTCATAGCTGCTCATGCGCACACCTGCCGTTGCGAGAACACTTTGCCCAGTACGTGTTCGCGGGTTTCGATAAAACGCGGGTCGGACTTGATCGCCCGTGCCGATTCGCCGGCCGCGTAGCGTTGGCCGAAATCCAGCTGCAGACGCTCGACGATCTGGCCTGGGTTGGGCGCCAGCAGGATCAGGTCCGTGGCGAGGAACACCGCTTCTTCGATGTCATGGGTGATCAGGAACACCGGCTTGGCCGTGCGTCGCCAGACTTGCAGCAGCAATTCCTGCATCTGTTCGCGGGTGAAGGCATCAAGGGCGCCGAAGGGTTCGTCCATCAGCAATACGCGCGGGTCGGCCGCCAGGGCGCGGGCGAGGCCGACGCGTTGCTTCTGGCCGCCGGAGAGTTGCCAGGTGCGCCGGCTGTCGAAACCGCTGAGGTCCACCAGCGCGAGCATTTCACGGGCGCGCACTTCACGTTGCGCCTTCGGCACGCCGGCCAGTTCCAGGCCGAAGGCAACGTTGGCCAGTACGTCCTGCCAGGGCAGCAGGGCATCGTCCTGGAACACCACGCCGCGTTCGGCGCCAGGACCCTTGACCGGCACGCCATCGAGGGTAATACGCCCGGCCGAGGGCTCGACAAAGCCGGCAATCAGGTTCAACAGCGAAGTCTTGCCACTGCCGGAGGCACCCAGGGCCACCAGCAATTGCCGGGGGCCAAGCTCAAGTGAAATATCCGCCAGTACCGGTTCCGGGGCGCCTGGGTACTGTGCGCTGATGCGCTCCAGTTGTAGCAAGGCCATCGCGATGAACTCCTTGAATCAGTGAGTGATGAACTTGGCGCTGACGTAAGGGGCGTAGTCCGGCAGCACCGCGTCGACCTTGCCTTGCTCCTTGAGGAACGCGGCGGTATCGGTGACAGCTTTGGTGGTCGGTGCGCCCAGCAGGGTGACCTGGTCAGCGGCCAGCGGGTAGACATTGCCTTGCAGCAGCAACGGGATATCGCTGGCCTTGGCGCCGGAGAGCTTCACCAGCTTGTCGACGTTGGCCTTGTCGGCGAGCCAGGCCTGTGGGTCTTTACGGTAAGCGGCGTAGGCATCCAGCGTGACTTTGGCGAAGGCCGTGACGATTTCCGGATGCTTCTCGGCGAAGTCCTTGCGCACAATCCAGGCATCGAAGGTCGGCGCACCGAACTTGGCCAGTTCGCCGGAGGTGATCAGCACCTTGCCGTTTTCCTTGGCGACGCCCAGGGCCGGGTCCCACACATAGGTGGCGTCGATATCGCCGCGCTTCCAGGCGGCGATGATGGCCGGTGGTGCGAGGTTGAGGATGGTCACGCTCGAAGGGTCGATGTTCCAGTGCTTCAGCGCGGCCAGCAGGCTGTAGTGCCCCGTGGACACGAACGGTACGGCGACCTTCTTGCCGACCAGGTCCTGGGGGCTGTTGATCCCCGACCCATCGCGCGCCACCAGGGCTTCGGCGCCGCCAATTTGGGTGGCGACGAGGAAGGTCTGCACCGGCACCTTGCGCGTGATCGCAGCGGTCAACGGGCTGGAACCCAGGTAACCGATCTGCACGTCTCCCGAGGCGATGGCGGCAATGATATCGGCGCCATTGTCGAATTTGCGCCAATCGATCCTGGCGTTGATGGCCTTTTCATAGGCGCCGTCGGCCTGGGCGACTTTGGCCGGGTCTACGGTGGTCTGGTACGCGACGGTCACATCCGCCGCCTGGGCAAACAGGCTGGCACCGGCCAGGGACAACGCCGCCAGCAAGCGCAGTGGAATAGGCAGTTTCAAAGGGAAGCTCCTCGATCAGGCGGCCAGGGAGGCGGCGTGTGAGGAGACTAAATGATCTAAGAATCCGAAAATAAATAACATTTTCGCATTAGCTTATGAGGAGAAGGGTTGTAGCGATTCCTGAGCCTGATGCAGGGCAAATGTGGGAGGGGGCTTGCCCCCGATGGCGGTGGTTCAGTCACTGATTGAGTGGCAGACACACTGCTATCGGGGGCAAGCCCTCTCCCACATAAGGTTTAGTTGCTGATGGCCAGGATGCTCGCCTGGTACGACCCGACAAACACATCGAAATCGCCCACTTCGTTCTGCTCAAGCTCGGCCTGCTGCGCCAGCGACTTACGCGCCAGTTCTTCAAAGCGCGCTTGTTCCTCGGCCGGCAACGGTTCCTTGCGGAAGAACTCGGCATGCACCTCGCTCTGATGCAGCGAGAACTGCGCGAAACTTTCCTTACGCTCGGCCATCGCTTCCAGCACCTGGGCCGAGGGCGTCAGTGACGGGTCGTTGACCTTGGCCAACTGAGCGTCCAGCGCCTGGCTGTGTTCAGTGATGCCATGGCTCTCATCGAGCAGGGCGGCCAGAGGCGCAATCTGCTCCAGCAGCTCGGTGGCCCACGCTTTCATGTCCACCGCCTGGCCCTGACGCTGCAATTGCAGGCCCGGACGGCGACCTTCCTTGACCACGCTGAGGAAGTTGGACGTGGCGTTGCCGCACTCGTTATTGGCGAACAGCGGGCTGTCATTCAGCGCGCAAAACAGCAGGAATGCGTCGAGAAAGCGCGACTCCGGCAGGTCGATGCCCATCGGCAGGAACGGGTTGATGTCCAGGCAGCGCACTTCGATGTACTGGATGCCGCGCGCCATCAGCGCCTGGATCGGCCGCTCGCCGGTATAGGTCACGCGCTTGGGGCGGATGTTGGAGTAGTACTCGTTTTCGATCTGCAGGATATTGGTGTTGAGCTGCACCCACTCACCGTCCTTGTGCGTGCCGACTTCGACATAGGGCGCGTAGGGCGTTGCCACCGCTTCGCGCAGGCTGTCGGTGTAGCTGGCCAGGTCGTTGTAGCACGGCGTGAGGCCGGCCTGGGCGTTGCTCTGGTAACCCAGGTCGCTCATGCGCAGGCTCGTGGCGTACGGCAGGTACAGGGTATCGGCGTCGAGCACTTCAAGCTGGTGCGAACGACCGCGCAGGAAGCCTGCGTCCAGGGCCGGCGAGGCGCCAAACAGGTACATCAACAGCCAGCTGTAGCGGCGGAAGTTGCGAATCAGCGCGATATAGGCGGTGGATTGATAGTCGCGGTCGGTGCCGACAAAGCCTTCGGCGTCCTTGAGCAACGGCCACAGCTGTTCCGGCAGCGAAAAATTGTAATGGATGCCGGCGATGCACTGCATGGTCTTGCCATAACGCAGGGCCAGACCCTTGCGGTAAACGTACTTGAGCTGCCCGATATTGGAGGTGCCGTAGTAGGCAATCGGAATATCTTCCTCGGCCGGCAACGGGCACGGCATCGAGGGGCTCCACAGGTATTCGCTGCCCAGTTTGGTGTAGGCAAAGCGATGGATCTTGTCCAGGCTGCTCAGGGTATCGGCCGGGTTGGGCAGTGCGGGAGTGATGAACTCCAGCAGCGATTCCGAGTAGTCGGTAGTGATCTGTTCGTGCGTCAACGCGGCGCCCAGGGCTTCCGGATGCGGCGTTTGGGCCAGGCGACCCTCACTGGTGACGCGCAGGCATTCACGCTCGATGCCATGCAGGCAGTGCTCTAGCAGGGAGAGGTGTTCGCGCTTGCCGAGCAGGGCCAGGCGGCGGTTGAGAAGTTCGCTCAAGTTGGATTCCTTCACGCGTCAGTCGCCCCAATATGGGGGTGGTCAAGACGGTCTACAAGGGTGAAGTTGAAACTGGCGTGATCGCCTGGTTCTGAGTCGATATGACCCGCTCTGAATGTGCCTACTTCACTCCATGAATTGGGCTACAGCGCAGCGAGAAAATTCCGACGCTGTTGTCACAGCGCCGAAATTAACTCAAATCATGTGCAGGGAGCTATAGGACAGCGAACGTGCCCTGCGCTTTTGCGACAAGTCTTTCGTCCTGGTACACCTCGGCTTCGACCACCAGGGTGCGCCGGCCGGCGTGGATCACCCGGCTGGTGCACAGCACGTCACCGTCTTCAACGGCGCGGATATAGTTGATCTTGCATTCGATGGTCGCGCTCTGCTGGTCGAACCCATGGGCGCTGGAGCATGCCAGTCCCATGGTGATGTCTACCAGGCTGAAAATCGCCCCGCCGTGCAACTTGCCCCCGCGATTGCGCAACTGCGGCGCCAGGCTCAGGGCCACCTCGGCAACGCCTTCCTCCAGGCGTTGCAGGCGGCAGCCGATCAGTTCGCTGAACGCGCTCTGGGTCAAACCGGCCGGAATATCCATCAACGCTTCTTCAGTTGCTTGGCGTTGGCGAACAGCGAGGCCATGGCGTTGTTGCTCGGTGCGGCTGTCGCGGTGTCCTTGCGCGGCGCAGTGTTCTGCGACGGGCGCGGTGCCGAGCCAGGGCGAGCGCCACGGGCGCCGTCGATTTTCTCGCCGGGGGTGTCGCTCATGCGCATCGACAGGCCAACGCGTTTGCGTGGGATGTCGACTTCCATCACCTTGACCTTGACCACGTCACCGGCCTTCACCGCTTCGCGCGGGTCCTTGATGAACTTCTCCGAAAGTGCGGAGATATGCACCAAGCCGTCCTGATGCACGCCGATATCCACGAACGCGCCGAAGTTGGTCACGTTGGTCACCACGCCTTCGAGGATCATGCCCGGTTGCAGGTCCTTGAGGTCTTCGACACCGTCCTGGAACTCCGCGGTCTTGAATTCGGGGCGCGGGTCGCGGCCGGGTTTTTCCAGCTCTTGAAGGATGTCGGTAATGGTCGGCACGCCGAAGGTTTCGTCGGTGTACTTTTTCGGGTCCAGGCGCTTGAGAAACGCGGCGTCGCCGATCAGCGAGCGGATGTCGCGATCGGTTTGGGCGGCAATTCGCTGTACCAGCGGATAGGCTTCCGGGTGAACCGCCGAGGCGTCCAGCGGATTATCACCGTTCATTACGCGTAGGAAACCTGCGGCTTGCTCGAAAGTTTTTTCGCCCAGACGTGGGACTTTTTTCAGCGCCGCGCGGGTTTTGAAGGCGCCGTTCTCGTCGCGGTGATTGACGATATTCTGCGCGAGGGTCGCGTTCAGGCCGGAGATACGTGCAAGCAGCGCCACGGAGGCGGTGTTCACGTCCACACCCACGGCGTTCACACAGTCTTCCACGACCGCGTCCAGTCCACGCGCCAGCTTGAGCTGCGACACGTCGTGCTGGTATTGGCCGACGCCGATGGATTTGGGATCGATCTTCACCAGCTCGGCCAGCGGGTCCTGCAGGCGACGGGCAATGGACACGGCGCCGCGGATGGACACGTCAAGGTCCGGGAACTCCTTGGACGCCAACTCCGAGGCCGAGTACACCGAAGCCCCCGCCTCGGAGACCATGACCTTGGTCATTTTCATCGCCGGGTACTTTTTGATCAGCTCGGCGGCCAGCTTATCGGTTTCGCGGCTGGCGGTACCGTTGCCGATGGCGATCAGGTCCACGGCATGCTTGGCGCACAGCGCGGCCAGGACGGCCAGGGTCTGGTCCCACTTGTTGTGCGGTACGTGCGGGTACACGGTGGCATGATCCAGCAGCTTGCCGGTGGCGTCGACCACCGCAACCTTGCAGCCGGTGCGCAGTCCCGGGTCCAGGCCCAGGGTGGCGCGTGGGCCCGCCGGTGCAGCCAGCAGCAGGTCATGCAGGTTGTGGGCGAATACGTTGATCGCCTCGGTTTCGGCGCCTTCACGCAGCTCGCCGAGCAGGTCGGTTTCCAGGTGGGTGTAAAGCTTGACCTTCCAGGTCCAGCGCACGACCTCACCGAGCCACTTGTCCGCAGGACGATTCTGATTCTGAATGCCGAATTGTTGACCGATCATGCCTTCGCACGGGTGCATGGTGCCCGGCAGCTCGTCGCCGACTTTCAGCGCGGAGCTGAGAATGCCCTCGTTGCGCCCACGAAAGATCGCCAGGGCGCGGTGGGACGGCATGCTTTTGAGCGGTTCGTCGTGTTCGAAGTAATCGCGGAACTTGGCACCTTCTTCCTCTTTGCCGGCGATGACGCGGGCGCTGAGAATGGCTTCCTGTTTCAGGTAGGTGCGCAGCTTTTCCAGCAGGCTGGCGTTTTCCGCGAAGCGCTCCATCAGGATGTACTTGGCGCCGTCGAGGGCGGTCTTGACATCGGCGACGCCTTTTTGCGCGTCGATAAAGCGCGCGGCTTCGGTTTCAGGCGTCAGCGACGGGTCGTTGAACAGGCCGTCGGCCAAGTCGCCAAGGCCGGCTTCCAGGGCGATCTGGCCCTTTGTACGACGTTTCTGTTTGTACGGCAGGTAAAGGTCTTCGAGGCGGGTCTTGGTGTCGGCCAGCTTGATGTCGCGTTCCAGCTGCGGGGTCAACTTGCCCTGTTCCTCGATGCTGGCGAGGATGCTGATACGCCGCTCGTCGAGTTCTCGCAGGTAGCGCAGGCGCTCTTCCAGGTGCCGCAGTTGGGTGTCGTCAAGGCTGCCGGTCACCTCTTTTCGGTAACGGGCGATGAAAGGTACCGTGGAGCCCTCATCCAGTAGCGCGACGGCCGCTTCGACCTGTTGTGGGCGTACACCGAGTTCCTCGGCGATGCGGCTGTTGATGCTGTCCATAAAACCACCTGAAATTCTGAAAAGCCGCTCGCAGGCCCGGAAAACAAGGCCTTGCGAGGCTGGTTGAGCGGCCCGACCGGCGCCGCTGCCTGGGTCAAGAGGCAGCCTATTGACCCTCGAAATCGAAAAAACACGAGAAACGGGTAAAAAAAAGCCCGGCAGTAAACGGTAACGATCTGACGTTGCCCTGCACGAAAGCGCCGCATTATAACCAGCGTTCCGCCCTTGAGGGCTACTGGGCCGGTAGTTGCAGGACGCGGCTTGGCTGGTAGTAGAGGAAAAATCTGCTAACAATGCACACGGTGCGTATAACGGCAGCTAGGCCATAATGCGCGCCGAGATAAGAGGAGCATCTAATGAGCAGCACTGCACAAACTGCTGAAGGCGAAAAAATTCTCATCGTTGACGACGATCCGGGGCTGAGCAGCCTGCTGGAGCGCTTTTTCAACTCCAAGGGCTACCGGGCGCGCGCGGTGCCGAACACCGAGCAGATGGACCGCCTGTTGGGGCGCGAAGTATTCAATCTGGTCGTGCTCGACCTGATGTTGCCTGGCGAAGACGGCCTGACCGCCTGCAAGCGTCTGCGTGGCGTGAACAACCAGATCCCGATCATCATGCTCACTGCCAAGGGCGATGAGCTGAGCCGCATCAAGGGCCTCGAACTGGGCGCCGACGACTACCTGGCCAAACCGTTCAACCCTGACGAGCTGATGGCACGGGTCAAGGCCGTATTGCGTCGCCAGGCACCGCCGGTACCGGGTGCGCCGGGCAGCGAAGACGAAAGCGTGACCTTCGGCGACTACGAGTTGTCCCTGGCGACCCGCGAGCTCAAGCGTGGCGACGAAGTGCACATGCTCACCACCGGCGAATTCGCGGTGCTCAAGGCCCTGGTGATGAACGCTCGCCAGCCGCTGACCCGCGACAAGCTGATGAACCTGGCCCGTGGCCGCGAATGGGACGCCCTGGAGCGCTCCATCGACGTGCAGATCTCCCGACTGCGCCGGATGATCGAGCCGGACCCTTCCAAGCCGCGGTATATCCAGACGGTGTGGGGTGTGGGTTATGTGTTTGTGCCGGATGGCACCGCAACCAAGTGACCGATGATTTGCAGGGACGGGCACCCGGCGTTTGATTCCATGAGGGTCGACGGGGTGCCCGGCGTCTGCAATTCTGCGAGCGCCGCTCGTTCCTGCAAGGTGTCTAGCTGTCTCCTATGAAAACCCCGCTGTGGTTCCCGCAAAGTTTCTTTTCCCGCACCCTTTGGCTGGTGCTCATCGTCGTTCTGTTTTCCAAGGCGCTCACACTGGTTTATCTGTTGATGAACGAGGACGTGCTGGTGGATCGGCAGTACAGCCATGGCGTCGCCTTGACGCTGCGCGCCTACTGGGCCGTAGACCCCGAGAACCGTGAAAAGGTAGCCAAGGCTTCATCACTGATCCGGGTCGATGGTGCCGGCGTGCCCGAGGGCGAGCAGCACTGGCCCTACAGTGAGATCTACCAGCGCCAGATGCAGGCGGAGCTGGGCGACGACACCGAGGTGCGGCTGCGCATGCATGTTTCGCCTGCGCTCTGGGTGAAGGCGCCCAGTCTGGGCGATGCCTGGATCAAGGTCCCGCTGTATCCGCATCCGCTGCGCGGGCAAAAAATCTGGAACGTGTTGGGCTGGTTTCTCGCCATCGGCCTGCTTTCAACCGCGTCCGCATGGATTTTTGTGCGCCAGCTCAACCAACCGCTCAAGCGCCTGGTATTTGCCGCCCGCCAACTGGGCCAGGGGCGCAGTGTGCGCCTGCCGGTCAGCGATACACCCAGTGAAATGACCGAGGTGTACGGCGCGTTCAACCAGATGGCGGAAGACGTCGAACAGGCCGGACGCGAGCGTGAGCTGATGCTGGCGGGGGTCTCCCATGACTTGCGCACGCCGTTGACGCGCCTGCGCCTGTCCTTGGAGTTGATGGGTAGCCATACCGACCTCACCGATGACATGGTGCGTGACATCGAGGATATGGACGCGATTCTGGACCAGTTCCTGGCGTTCATCCGCGATGGGCGTGATGAGGTCGTGGAGGAGGTTGATCTCACCGATCTGGTGCGTGAAGTGGTCGCGCCCTACAACCAGAGCGGTGAGCAGGTGCGCATGCGCCTGGAGCCGATTCAGCCGTTTGCCTTGCGCAGGGTGTCGATGAAGCGCCTGTTGAACAACCTGATCGGCAACGCCCTGCATCATGCCGGTTCGGATGTGGAGGTGGCGGCGTACGTGTCGGGTGACAGCGCGGCGCCCTATGTCGTGCTGAGCGTGATGGATCGCGGCACGGGGATCGACCCGGCTGAACTGGAAGCCATCTTCAACCCGTTCACCCGTGGCGACCGCGCCCGAGGCGGCAAGGGGACCGGTTTGGGGTTGGCGATTGTGCGGCGGATTGCTTCGATGCATGGCGGCAATGTTGAATTGCGCAACCGTGAAGGGGGCGGGCTGGAAGCTCGGGTGCGCTTGCCGCTTGGGTTGATGTTGCCCAGAGACGCAGTCTGACAAACAACATGGATCAAATGTGGGAGGGGGCTTGCTCCCGATTGCGGATTGTCAGTCACCTATGTGCGGACTGACACACCGTTATCGGGGGCAAGCCCCCTCCCACATTTGGTTTGATGTTGTGTCAGGGGCAGAGCTTTTAGCCCTTGCCCTTGGTCCGAGTCATGTTCGGCCCGCCATTTTTTTCCAGATGCTGAATGATGATCCCCGCCACATCCTTGCCGGTGGTGGTCTCGATCCCTTCCAGGCCCGGCGATGAGTTCACCTCCATGACCAGGGGGCCGTGGTTGGAGCGCAGGATATCCACACCTGCCACGGCCAACCCCATGACCTTGGCTGCACGCAATGCGGTCATGCGCTCCTCCGGAGTAATCTTGATCAGGCTGGCGCTGCCGCCACGGTGCAGGTTGGAACGGAATTCGCCCGGCTTGGCCTGGCGTTTCATGGCGGCAATCACCTTGTCGCCCACCACGAAGCAGCGGATATCCGCACCGCCGGCTTCCTTGATGTACTCCTGCACCATGATGTTCTGCTTGAGGCCCATGAACGCCTCGATCACCGACTCCGCTGCCGTTGCCGTTTCGCACAACACCACGCCGATGCCCTGGGTACCCTCCAGCACCTTGATCACCAGGGGCGCGCCATTGACCATTTCGATCAGGTCGGGGATGTCATCCGGGGAGTGGGCGAAGCCGGTCACCGGCAGGCCGATACCTCGGCGCGACAGCAGTTGCAGCGAGCGCAGCTTGTCCCGCGAACGTGCGATGGCCACGGACTCGTTGAGCGGAAAAACGCCCATCATTTCAAACTGGCGCAGCACTGCGCAGCCATAGAAGGTCACCGAGGCGCCGATGCGTGGGATCACCGCATCAAAGCCTTCCAGCGGTTTGCCACGGTAGTGGATCTGCGGCTTGTGGCTGGCAATGTTCATATAGGCCCGCAACGTGTCGATCACCACCATTTCATGGCCACGTTCGGTGCCGGCCTCGACCAGGCGGCGGGTGGAATACAGACGCGGGTTTCGCGACAGCACAGCAATCTTCATGCGGCACCTGGGGCAGAGATAGTGGAAACCGGGAACACCGGCTTGTCTTGTACGTATTTTACGGCCGGGCTGACGACCAACTGGCCGTCAATCAGCGCCTTGGAGCCCAGCAGCAGGCGATAACGCATGGCCTTGCGGCAGGCCAGGGTGAATTCCACTCGCCACACCCGATCGCCCAACGCCAGGGTGGTGCTGATCACGTAGCGCACCTGCGCATGGCCGTTGGAACTCTTGATGGTTTTCATCGTTACCAGAGGCGCTTCGCAGCGCCGGTGACGCAGTTGCACTACGCTGCCCAGGTGTGCGGTAAAGCGCACCCACTTCTCGCCGTCGCGTTCGAACGGCTCGATCTCGGTGGCGTGCAGGCTTGAGGTGCTGGCACCGGTGTCGATCTTGGCGCGCAGGCCTGCCACTCCCAGGTCGGGAAGGGCCACCCACTCACGCAGACCCACAACGGTCAAATGGTCAAATGTCTTCAAATAGGGGTACCGTCATTTTGTCCAGGCTTGAGGGGCAACCTTGGCCAGGGCATTGAATGTGGGCCTGGCGAACCAGTAGCCTTGCATCAGAAATATTCCACAGTCGGAGAGGAAGTCCCGCTCACCGGCACTTTCGATGCCTTCGGCGATGACAGTAACCCCCAACTGCTCACAGATTGTGACAATCCCCCGGACGATCACCTGGCGGACACGGTCCTGGTCGACATCGCGAATCAGCGCCATGTCGAGCTTGATCATGTCAGGTTGGAAATCGGCCAGCAGATTCAACCCCGAATAGCCCGCGCCGAAATCGTCGATGGCGGTCTTGAAGCCGAATTGGCGGTATTCACGCAGAATATTCGTCAAATGGCGATAGTTATCTACATGCTCGCTTTCCAGGGTCTCGAAAATCAGGCGGTCCAGCGGGAAATTGTGCTCGCGGGCGGCGTCGAGGGTGCTGCGGATGCACAGTTCGGGACGGTAGACGGCATTGGGCATGAAGTTAATGGAAAGATAGGTTTGCATGCCCAGGGCGGCGGCGCCGGCAATTGCCTGGGTGCGGCAGCGCTGGTCGAAGCGGTAGCGATTGGTTTCGTTGACATGTGCCAGCACCGACAACGCGCCTTCACCCTGCGTGCCGCGCACCAAGGCTTCATGGGCAAATATCGAACGGTCACGCAGGTCTACGATAGGCTGGTAGGCGAAAGCAAAATCGAACCCCAGCGGCTCGCTTTGCTGGCAACCCACGCACCGCTGGTTGGGCGAGGTGAGTGAAAGGGGAAAGTCGGTCACGGCGTATCCTCGCGAAAACAGGGTGCTACCTGGCGTATCTTAGGTGAGCCTTGGGGTTTATGCGTCGAAGGGTTTCAACGGTAAGGTTGCGACATTTTTCAGAGCGAGGAATTCAAGTGGCTCAAAAGCAGGAAGAGGAAGAAAAGGTCCGTTTGGACAAGTGGCTGTGGGCCGCGCGTTTCTACAAGACCCGTGCCCTGGCCAAGGCCGCCATCGAGAGCGGCAAGGTGCACCATCGCGGCGAGCGCTGCAAGCCGGGGAAGGAACCGCGCGTCGGCGATGAGTTTCAGATTCGTACAGGGTTTGATGAAAAGACTGTCGTGGTGCAAGCGCTCTCCAGCGTGCGCCGGGGTGCGCCTGAAGCGCAGGCGTTGTACGCGGAAACCGAAGCCAGTATCGCCAAGCGGGAAAATGCCGCAGCCATGCGCAAGGCGGGGGCCTCAGGCCTGACTACCGACGGCAAGCCGAGCAAGAAGCAGCGTCGCGATCTGTTCAAGTTTCGCGGCAGCGGCAATGATGATTGATTGCACAATCTCCAGCCCGAACGAGATCAACAATGTGGGAGGGGGCAAGCCCCCTCCCACAGTTAGCCCGCATCGTTAAGGGATTGTGCGCATGACGCTCAGTCGTCCGATCACCGGCAGTTTGCCAAGCAGCCCGAACATAGGCGCGGTTACCCGCAACAGGAACCCCGACACTTTCGCCGCAAACGGGGTGTAATACCCCCAGCCCAGGGCCAACAGCGCCAGCAATACCCCGCCGATATAATCGTCCTGTCCCCAATGCGCGCCCGCTACGAGCCGCGGCATCATGAACAACAGCGCCAGGCCCCAGATCACCAGCACCTGGCCGATGCGCTTGGCGAACACGCTCATGAACATCGCCCAGATCAACAACACCGAAGCATGATCGCCAGGAAAGCTCTGGCTCGAACGGTCTTTCAATTCCCAGGTTTTCTCAAGCCCGGGGAAAAAATCGCTCATCTGAATCGCGCCGTCGATCACCATTGACGGGCTGCTGTGCTGCCAACCCATGTGCGCCGCGAGCTTGGAAAACAGCATGCGGATAAATAGCAACAGCAGCAGAATACCAAGGAAGCCAAAGAACGCCTGGCGCACCTGCATAACCTTGAACACCCAGTCGCCGCGAATCAGCAGTGCCAGCAGAATCACCCCGACGATCGCATCGAAGGGCCGCAGGCTCGCCACGGCCCACACGTTCAGCCAGGTCGAGTTGCTGGCGAGCGGGCCATTGAGCAGGTGAAACAGCCACTCGTCGAAAATCACACACAGCATCTGGCCCGTGGGCCACAGCCAGAAACACAGCAGCCCGATAGCGACTAGATTGCAAAGAGCCCATCGCCGGAGGTTCCAGTTCGCTTGGAACAAACCCGGATTGTTCATAAACTGTCCCTCATCGCTCTCTAGCTCCTTGTTTCAGGAGAAATCGCACCAATGTGGTGCTAAAGCGTTTAATTTTATAAACGTTGTAATCATTTTGTCATCACTTCAGATACCCAAACCTATGACTGATCTACCGGATACCGACTTCACCCAACGCTTTATCTTTGACGAGAACGACGCCCGCGGCGAGCTGGTCTCGTTGGAGCTCAGCTATGCCGAAGTCCTTGCCAAACACGCGTATCCGGAGCCGGTCGCGCAATTGCTCGGTGAGTTGATGGCGGCCGCTGCGCTGCTGGTGGGCACGATGAAATTCGATGGCTTGCTGATCCTGCAGGCGCGTTCCGAAGGTCCGATCCCGATGTTGATGATCGAGTGTTCCAGCGAGCGCGAAATCCGTGGCCTGGCCCGCTATGACGTCGACCGGATTACCCCGGATGCCACGTTCTCCGAGCTGATGGCCGATGGCGTGCTGGCCATCACCGTTGACCCCACCGAGGGCCAGCGCTACCAGGGCATCGTTGATCTGGACGGCGAGACCCTGTCGGACTGCTTTACCAACTATTTCGTCATGTCCCAGCAGGTCGGCACCAAGTTCTGGCTCAACGCCAACGGCAAGCGCGCTCGCGGCCTGTTGTTGCAGCAATTGCCGGCTGACCGTATCAAGGACGAGGATGAGCGCACCGATAGCTGGCGCAAGCTGACCGCCCTGGCCGGCACCCTGACTGCTGAAGAATTGCTGGGCCTGGACAACGAGACCATCCTGCACCGCCTGTACCACGAAGAAGCGGTGCGCCTGTTCGACGAGCAGTCCCTGCGCTTCAATTGCAGCTGCTCGCGCGAGCGTTCAGCCAATGCCCTGGTCAGCCTTGGCCTGGAAGATGCGCAAAACCTGGTGGTGGAACACGGTGGTCATATCGAGATCGACTGCCAGTTCTGCAACGAGCGTTATCTGTTCGATGCCGCCGATGTTGCCCAGTTATTCGCCGGTGCAGGCAGCGACACCCCTTCCGACACCCGTCACTAAAACGTTTAAGCACAGGTAAATCACCTGCCAAATGCCGGATTAGAGGCGTTCTGACGGGAGGGCCCTACTCTTTTTGGGCTTTTCTGGCATAATCCGGCCCACTTTTTTCGCGGTAGTAGTGCGCAACTTTCTACTACAAAACGTTTGGAGCACTCGGCCACAGGCCGACGGGGAACCTCATGACGCAAGCCAATAACGCCGTATACACCGATCTGAGTGTTGACGATCTGGTCAAAGAAGCCCTGCAGCGCGGTGAAGGCGTGCTTGCCGATACTGGCGCGCTGGTCGTAGAAACGGGTCACCGCACTGGCCGTTCGCCGGTCGACCGCTTCATCGTTGAAGAGCCTACTACCCAGGACGCAATCGCCTGGGGCCCGATCAACCGCAAGTTCCCGGCCGACAAGTTCGATGCCCTGTGGAACCGCGTAGAAGCCTTCAACAACGCGCAGGAACACTTTGTTTCCCACGTTCACGTAGGGGCTTCCGAAGACCACTACCTGGCCGTGAAAATGACCACCCAGACTGCCTGGCAGAACCTGTTCGGTCGTTGCCTGTTCATCAACCCGGCCCGGTACAACCCGGCCGGTCGTGACGAGTGGCAAGTGCTCAACGTGGCCAACTTCGAGTGCGTGCCAGAGCGTGACGGCACCAACTCCGACGGTTGCGTGATCCTCAATTTCGCCCAGAAAAAAGTGCTGATCGCCGGCATGCGTTACGCCGGTGAAATGAAGAAAGCCATGTTCTCGGTGCAGAACTTCCTGCTGCCGGCCTCCGACGTCTTGCCGATGCACTGCGCCGCCAACATCGGCGAAGCAGGCGACGTGACCCTGTTCTTCGGCCTGTCGGGTACCGGTAAAACCACTCTGTCCGCCGACGAAAGCCGCTACCTGATCGGTGACGACGAACACGGTTGGGGCGAAGGCGTGGTGTTCAACATCGAAGGCGGTTGCTATGCCAAGTGCATCGACCTGTCCGAGAAGAACGAGCCGGTTATCTGGAAGGCCATCAAGCACGGCGCCGTGCTGGAAAACGTCGTTATCGACGAGGCCGGGCATGCTGACTACACCAATGTCAGCCTGACCCAGAACAGCCGCGCCGCCTACCCGCTGGAGCACGTTGCCAAGCGTTCCGAGAAGAACCTGGGCGGCGAGCCCAACGCGGTGATCTTCCTGACCTGCGACCTGACCGGCGTATTGCCGCCCGTGTCGATCCTCAGCGAAGAACAAGCGGCCTACCACTTCCTGTCCGGCTACACCGCATTGGTGGGCTCGACCGAAATGGGTTCGGGCAGCGGCATCAAGTCGACCTTCTCCACCTGCTTCGGCGCACCGTTCTTCCCCCGCCCGGCCGGTGAATACGCTGAGCTGTTGATCAAGCGCATCCGTGGCTTCGGCTCCAAGGTCTACCTGGTGAACACCGGCTGGACCGGCGGCGGCTACGGTGTCGGCAAACGCTTCAACATCCCGACCACTCGCGGCGTCATCGCAGCGATCCAGAGCGGAGCGTTGATCGGTGCCGAAACTGAGCACCTCGACACCATCAACCTCGACGTGCCATTGGCCGTACCGGGCGTTGAGACCGGCCTGTTGAACCCACGTAACACCTGGGCTGACCAGGCGGCCTACGATGAAGCAGCGAAGGCGCTGGCCGGGTTGTTCGTCGAGAACTTCAAGAAATTTGAAGTGAGTGATGCGATCAAGGCTGCTGGGCCTAAGTTGTAAGATTCGTAAGTTGTGAAAAAGCCGCCCCTCGTGGGCGGCTTTTTATTTGGCAGTAGCTTTTGAGTCATAAACGCTAGATATTTTGCTTAGGCGGGTCGACGCTATTTTATAAGTTGCGATGTCGGTGAGGTATATCATTAATATTTTTCTACTTGACTCAATGCTATATAAGGTTGCGATAACACAGAGTAAACACGCGGCAGTCATGGATTTGTCATGTACAATTGTTAAGTATAAGCATATGATACTCATAGATATAAAGGTTTCGCTCAGGTTAGCGAGTCTTTTTACTCTCTTCTCGGCAGAGTTTTTTTCTAACTTCCAATCGAAAGTTATCTCCAATATCCGATCCGTGAAGAAAAGGTCGTTACTTTTTTCAAGTTCTTGGAGTTTAGCGATTATAGTTCCAAGCTTTTTTAGCGTGAAGCTATTTGTGACTTTTGCTAATAGTTGATATGCCTTGGCGGAAAAAAAGAAAACTATTGCCGTCGTAAAAAATATCGGAATGGCAGGAAGGAGTTTTAGTGAGCTGTTAAGTTTTTCGGTAAGCTCCGAAATGCTTGGCCCTTTCGTTAGCAAGTCGAATATTTCAAAGTTTTCAGGTGAGTAGAATACGAGCGCGACCGCAAAAACGATAAGTCTTTCTTTAGTAATTAGCCCGTGGACAGGTTTCAAGCTGTCCTCAATAAAACTTTCTAAAATCATTTGCGGAATGCGATAAATACGATATCGCCTGCGAGTGGATCGAATGTGCCGTAAACAGAAAGAGGACATGCAATTATGTCGATTTCTGTATTTCCTATGTTGTACTTGTTGAGCTCTTGGGCATCTGATTCGCTTGCTACCAAGAGCTTCATTTCTTTGTCAGTGGAGGAACAAATAAACTTAACTACGTAGGGGAATCCTGTACCCCCCCTATTTACTAGACCTTCTAGCTTTCCCGAATACGACACGGGGTGTGCAAGTCGTTGTGCTCTTACTACTTTTGCAAAAGCCTTACTTTTATTTTGGTCGAAAACAAAGGTGGCCGGATGTCTTGGATCCGCATTATGTATAGTGATCCGGTCTTCCGAACAACTTTTAGATCGAAGGGGGGCGAGCATATTATTTATATCATTCAGGAAAGCCGCTTGTGCGTAGTCTGTTTGTGCAACTTGTTCTTTGTCAATTAGAGATTGGTGGCTGATTGGTTTTACTAGGCCCGAAGCTAATTGAACTCTTACCGTTTCGACGCGTGTATCGAATGTAGATATTTTGCTGTCGATAGTGCTTTCGGCCTCTCGATATGGCTCTGCTAAAAATGTATTAAACCTAGCTGTCGCGCCAACGAGCAAGTTTCCTATTAGAGGAAGAATTATAGATCCTTCTATAATTTCTTCTAGATATAGGTCCGCGACGGGGTAGTGGATTTGATGCAGTGTAGCACCTTTTCCAACAGTATCCCTAGTTTCATACATTACTATCTTGTCTATTGCTCTTTGAAAGTGCGGTAATGTATGTGATAGCGTTCTTATAGAGATTTTATTGCCTTTTGCCAAAGCGCCTTCAAATTTTATTATTAATTGTCGTTCCATTGCATTATCCTGAAACTTTATGTTCGTAATTTATCTATATTTAGCAGCGTTTTTAATGCTCGTATATTTTAGTGCTCAGGAGAATGTCTGTTGAATGAGTGAACATATTGCTTGTGGTGCGAAGTTTTCTTTTTAAGTCGCATGCTGGATTCCATTCTCGGGCGCCGTAATTTTGGTTCGTTTGTTTAGCTTCTCAACGTCCTTAAAGACTAAACCGTAATGGAAGCATTTTGCTAGCTCTTTACGCGCTAGCTGAGAACGCACACCGAAGTTGCAGCACCGCTGAGCCAATAACGCTAAGACAATCGTCTGTATCGGTACGACCGATAAGCGCTCCTGGTCGCTGCGATCGTACCCGACAGCGTACGGATCACCGTCACCACGGGCCCTGTCATCGCTCCCGACAAAGAATGCCGAAAACCCGCCCAGGTTTATAAGCTCGCCCCGGTCGGGATCACTAGATAACCTTGCCACAAAGGGGTGAGCGGCCCGAGCACCGGCAGGATGTAGCCGCTTTGCAGTCAAAAACTGGTGCCGTAAAGCAGCGAGGAGAGCATGGTTTAGGCGTCAAAAGCGCGGGGTGTTATGGGGGCGCCGCCGTTGTCCTTGTGAATGCTGGAGGATTACGCCGATCACGCACAAGACGATACAACCCAGTTGGGTCAAACTGATTTGTTCGCCGCTTGCCCAAGACAGCAATGTGGCGAGCACGCCGTAGACGTTACAGCGGTGCGACAATCTGGACAGAATGAAGGCGCCGAAGACGGTGAGCATGGCGGAAGCGATGCACGAGAGCCAGACGCTGAGTAGCGCGTCTATGGATTTGAGCAGAAAGCCGGGGAGCATGAGCAACGGCAGGGTCATAATCAGAAACCATGCGCTTGGCCGAAGTACGCCGCGCGTTTAACGTCTACGGGTGGGGCGTTGGGCCCATCAGAAAGTCCGTGCCGCCCCTGAGCAGGGTGGCCAGCAGACCCACTGTTACGTCCATGTAAAGTACTTATCACGTATACCGTCGCCAGGTTAACGCAGATCCAAATGTGGGAGGGGCTGCCACGATTGCGGTGTAACAGTCAAAAGTTGATCACCTGACACACTGCTATCGGGGGCAAGCCCCCTCCCACACTTGATTCTCGGTGTTCTTCATGTCAGCCCAGGTTTTCCAGCGTTTGCGTATTCCAGCTGTGGGTCTTGATCGCGAGGTAGAGCATGTTGATCGTCAGCGGCACTTTTTCGCCACGGCCCTTGGCCCGACGTTTGAGAAAGACATCAAACACCGGCGGGTTGAAGTAACGATAAGTGTCGAAGTCGCCCAGGTCGAGCGCGAATTCCTGTTCCAGCGCTTCCATCAGTTGCTTGGCCTCATTGCCATCACAGTCCAGGTCGAAGTTGAGTGAGGTTTGCAGGCGGATGGTCTTGTGCTTCGGCAGGCCAATTTCTTCGTGCAGCAGTTGCAGGAGTTGCTGCATGACGGGGTCTTCGGGGAAGCCGGGGGCGAGGTTCATGGTGGGGGCACGCAGGAGTGGGTGAGGCGGCTGGTTGCGGTGGAAGCGGTATTTGTTTCGGGTGATGAAGAGTGCCAAGCCTATCAGGAATATAAAGACAGGTAGGAGGGGTATTCTGAGAATCACCGCTACGTAGGGTAGCAGGAACGTCAAAATCAGGCCTGTTGCCAGACATATGACTGCGAAGCGTCTTCTGAGCATTGGGTCTGTGATTTGGTAGTGCAGCACCCAATAGATAACGAGAAAAGACGCAGATTGAAGGTAAAGGGCCATGTTACTAAGACTCGTCCGAGTAGACATGCATTGAGAGTGTTGAGCGCTGAGGCCCTATGCCTCCTCTCACACTGGCATCCAAACCGATGATGATGTCTCCAGCGTGGTATCGGCGAAGCTTGCCAGAAATCGTATTGCCAGCGAAGCCTGCAGTTACGTTTGAAATGACAAGCCCCGGTGCTTTCACCGCTCCGGAGATTATTTGTTTGATGAGCACGTTTTGGTCGTTTAGCCGATCCGCCTGATTTCGTCTCAAAGGATAGGAAATCGCGACCTTCATCTCGCATGGCAAATCTCTGGCCAGCATTTTTTCGTACAGCCTGCGTATCTGATCGCGCAGTTGCCGCGCTGCCGTTTTTGCTTCAAGCAGGCATAGGTTGTCTAAAGAATGCCGATTGTCAGGTAAAACAGTAAAGCGAGTCACTATGAAGATGACCCCATAGTGCCCGATGTATTGAGTCCTTTCGATATTCACAGGTTTCTGCCCAAAAAGTTGAGAGGGCGCTATTTTCAGTCAGCTGCGGGTAACTTCTGTAGAGGGTTGAGCGGGTCTTTGCAGCAGTTTGGGAAAGGTATGGCGCAACGTTTGGCGGTTTCCTACAGCGGACTTCGGCATTTATGGCTTGGCAATGATTTAACAGTCGAAGCCGCTCAATTGTAGGAGCGAGCTTGCTCGCGAAAAACTCAAGGACGCCGGGTTTTTTCTGATTTACCGCGTCATCGTTGACGATTTTCGCGAGCAAGCTCGCTCCTACATAGCGCGTTGCTTAGATTTGCGTCTGTTCAGGTTGCAGTTGTACGTGTTGCGCGGCTTCCAGCAAATCACAGCCGTCCTGAACCAGCAGGTACAAGGCGTTGATGATGTGTGAAATGTCTTTGAGGTCGGCGTGCTCGAAGGTCAGGCAGGAGAAGGTTTCGAGCAGGTCCGTAGCTGCGCGGATACGTTGGTGGGCGGCGGACTGTGTCCAGGTTGGTCAACCGGCAGGGATCACCCGGTACGCCCGAAGGCGTCCCAAACACAGCCGCCATGAAGCGTGTGGGCACGGAAGTGCCTACGACATCTGAGGGTGCGTATGCGATCTCTGTAACCGGGTGACCAAACCCGGTCGCTGATTTTGCAGCGAGGGGCGAACTATAGGTGGGTGTGGTGTGATGGTGCAATACAGGCAAAAGGCTGTTTAGCGTGGCCTACTGATACACCGCTCAAAAATCGCCTCCAGCCCCCGATAATCACACGCCACCGCATCGATATTCGCCGGTATCCATGCCGTATGTTTCACCAGCCACCAGTTCACCGAAAATCCGGCATTCACGATGATTTGTTCAAACAGAATCCGTTGCGCCCGGCCATTGCCTTCGCGGAAGGGGTGGATGACGTTGAGGTCGCCGTAGGCCTCGGCAATCCGCTTTACCAGTTCGGCTTGGCTTACGCCAACGAACCAGTTCGCTTCCTCCATATGCCGAATGATCTTCGCCGCTTCCGGCGGGATGCGTTCCGGGGTGCAGAACAGCGTTTCGCCCTTCTGGATGTTGACGCTGCGCAGTTCGCCAGCCCAATCGTAGATATCGCCAAACAGGGTGCGGTGGATGTGTTGCAGACGGTCAAGGTCGTAGGGCGGCGGGAAAAGAGGGAGGTTGCCTATGGCAATTTCGGATAATTCCCGCTCGGCCTGGTGCAGGCTGGTTTCGTCGAGCAAATCGAGGCGGTTGCGCAGAACGCTGCTACCGGGGTAGCAGTACGGATCCTGGCCCACCCCGTATTTGTCGAGCATCAGCGTTGGGTGCTGCGGTACTTGGCAAGGACGGCTTCGCGGGTCGGCAGCGGTTTGTCGACGTCGGCCGGTTGGGTGTCGAACCCTTCCAGGCGCAGGCTGGCCAGGTAGTTGGAACGGCGGATCTTGTGGTAATGATCCTGTTTTTGCTCAAACGTCAGTTCGCTCATTGCAGCGTACTCCTGGTTAGCAAGGCTTTGATTGTAGCGCAATGCATCAATGCACAGACAGGTTAAAAAACCACCAACAACCCTAACATGGGAGCGTGGGCAAGCCCTCTCCCTACATCTGGTTCTGCCGCCTCCTGCTATTCCCACGGAAAAATCCCACTTCGGCCCTGGGCCATCCCTCACCCTGTGTATCATCCTGTCTCTTTTTTCCATGCGACCTTTCTCGATTCGCTGAACTTACTGGGCTACGTTTTTAAGCCACGTTCAACGGTCAATGGAGTGACAGCCTATGCACGACACCCTCCAGCAGGTCTTCGGTTATCCGCAGTTTCGTCCGGGCCAGGAAGAAGCAGTCAGCGCCGTATTGGCCGGTCGCTCGGCGGCTGCGATTTTCCCGACCGGGTCTGGCAAGTCGCTGTGTTATCAACTTTCAGCCGTACTGCTGCCGCACCTGACGCTGGTGGTGTCGCCGCTGTTGGCGTTGATGCAGGACCAGTTGGGTTTCCTCAAGCGCCACGGTATTTCAGCGGGCAGTATCGATTCGGCCCAGAGCCGCGATGATGCCAACGATGTGATGGCCCGTGCGCGTTCGGGCGAGCTGAAAATCCTGATGATTTCCGTGGAGCGCTTGAAGAACGAGCGCTTTCGAAACTTCCTGCAAAGCGTGCAGATCTCCTTGCTGGTGGTGGATGAGGCGCACTGCATTTCCGAATGGGGCCACAACTTTCGTCCGGACTATCTGAAGCTGCCGGACTACCAGCGCCAGTTCAAGATCCCGCAGGCGCTGCTGCTGACGGCCACCGCCACTCCCAGCGTGATTGCCGATATGCAGGGCAAGTTTGCGATTGCGCCGCAGGACGTGATTACCACCGGCTTCTACCGGCCCAACCTCAACTTGCTGGTGGAGCCGGTGAGCGGCGCGGACAAGCGCCGTCGCCTTGTGCAATGGATGAGCGAGCGGGCCGACCAGCCCAGCATCGTCTACGTCACCCTGCAGAAAACCGCCGAGCAGATTGCCGAGCACCTGAACCGCAATGGCATCCAGGCCGAGGCGTATCACGCCGGGCTGCCCCACGATAAACGCGAGGGCATCCAGCAGCGTTTCATGGGCGGGCGCTCCAACTGCATCGTCGCCACCATCGCGTTTGGCATGGGCATCGACAAAAGTGACATCCGTAACGTGGTGCACTTCGACCTGCCCAAATCCATCGAGAACTACAGCCAGGAAATCGGCCGCGCCGGTCGTGATGGGCGGCCCTCCGACTGCCTGGTGCTGGCCAACCGCGACAGCCTCAATGTGCTGGAGAACTTCGTGTACGGCGATACGCCGGAGCAGGAGGGTATCCGTCGGGTGCTGGAAGAATTGCAGGCCGCACGTGGCGAGGGCCAGTGGGAGTTTTTGCTGAGGTCGTTGTCGGACCACAGCAATATTCGCGAGCTGCCGTTGAAGACCCTGCTGGTGCAGTTGGAGCTCAAGGGCGTGATCGCGCCGCGCTACGCGTTTTATGCCGAATACCGTTTCAAGTACCTGATCGAACCCGAGGCCTTGCTCGCACGTTTCTCCGGCGAGCGGCAGCAATTTGTCGCGGCGATCATCCAGGTGTGCAAACGCGCAAAAACCTGGGCAACGGTGGATTTCGACGCGCTGTATCAGCAGCACAATGCCGAGCGCAGCCGGGTGGTGAAGGCGCTGGATTACTTCCAGGAGCAGGGCCTGATCGAGCTGGAAAGCAAGCAGATGACCGAGGTCTACAGCCTGCTGGACACCGATTTCGATGCGCAGGTGTTGAGCAACGAGTTATACACAGGCTTCACGCGGCACGAGATGACGGAGGTGGCGCGGATTCACGCCATGCTCGATCTATTTGCCACCGAGCACTGCCTTGGGCAACGTCTGGCGCTGTATTTTGGCGATGAAAACGCACCGCAGCGTTGCGGGCACTGCTCGGTGTGCCACGGCCATGTAGCGCACTTGCTGGCGCCGCCGAGCTTGCCGCCGCTTGTGGATAAAAACTTCATGGGGCTGTGCGGTGATTTTATCCACAGGCATCATGAGTACACCGGCCAATTACCGGGAGCGCAGCGGCTGACGCGCTTTCTGGGCGGAATCAGCGTGCCGTTGTTCACCAAGTTGAAAGCGCGGGGCATTCCCGGTTTCGCCGCACTGGAGGACTACCCCTACGCCGAGGTACGCGATTGGGCCGAGGCCCATTTGAATGATCTGTAAACCTATTTTCACCCGAGGTGCCCATGCCTGACTCAGTGCCACAACGTGCCGACTACCCCCACTTTCAGCCGATCATCACGCGCTGGCACGATAACGATGTGTATGGCCATGTGAACAATGTGACCTACTACAGCTTCTTCGACACCGCAGTGAATACCTACCTGATCGAACAAGGCGGGTTGGATATCCATGACGGTGAAGTGGTTGGGTTTGTGGTGAGTTCAGCGTGTGATTATTTTGCGTCGATCGCTTTTCCCGAGCGCATCGAAATCGGCTTGCGGGTGGGCAAGTTGGGCAACAGTTCGGTGCAGTATGAGTTGGCGGTGTTCAAGGCCGGCGAGGAAGAGGCCTGCGCGGCGGGGCGCTTTGTGCATGTGTTTGTCGATAGAGCCTCGAACCAGCCGGTGGCGATTCCGGGGCTATTGCGCGAGGCGTTGCAGCGGTTGGTAGGCTGACCAAATGTGGGAGGGGGCTTGCCCCCTCCCACATGGGATTTTCGTCAGGCCTTAGTCATCGTAGCGATGATGGCGCTTGTGCTTGTTCTTGCGATGACCATAGGCATGACCGCGGCCTGGGTGATCATCGCGATAGTAGCGACGGTCGTCACGGCCACGATAACGGCGG
>NZ_CVTO01000109.1:5687-84348 GCF_900004715.1 Pseudomonas sp. 24 E 13 | reverse complement strand
GCGCTGGCCGGCCGCGCTGATGCGCAAGGTGAGGTCGGGTTGATGGTTGAGGTCGGCGCGCAATTGGGGTTCGCGCCGGGCGAAGGCTTGCGGCGAGTCGACACCCTGCAACGTGTTGCGCAGCGTCACCAGCCGGCTGTCCAATTGCTGCTGGTCCAGCTCGATAAAGTGCGCCTCGCTGGCGTGGTTGAACAACACGCCGGCGAGCAGCGAAACCACGGCGGTGCACGCGGCAAACAGCAGTGCCAGGCGGCTGGCGAGGGACAGGCGCTGGATCACGTGAAGCGCTCCTCCAGTACATAGCCCATGCCGCGCACCGTGTGGATCAGCTTGTTGGGAAAGGCATCGTCGACTTTCAGGCGCAGGCGGCGGATCGCCACTTCGATGATGTTGGTGTCACTGTCGAAATTCATGTCCCACACCTGCGAGGCGATCAGCGACTTGGGCAGCACTTCGCCCTGGCGGCGCAGCAGCAGTTCCAGCAGGGAAAACTCCTTGGCGGTGAGGTCGATACGCTGGCCGCTGCGTTCGACGCGGCGGCGGATCAGGTCCAGGCGCAGGTCGGCCAGTTGCAGGTGGGTGTCCTGCGGCGTGCTGCCACCACGCCGTAACAGGCTGCGCACGCGGGCGAGCAGCTCGGAGAAGGCGAAGGGCTTGACCAGGTAATCGTCGGCGCCCAGCTCCAGGCCGTGCACGCGATCCTCCACCGCGTCGCGTGCGGTAAGAAACAACACCGGCATCTCCAGGCCGGCGCTGCGCACCGCTTGCAGGATTTGCCAGCCATCACGACCTGGCAGCATCACGTCGAGGATCAGCAAGTCATAGTCGCCGGTCAGCGCCAGGTGCTGGCCACTGGTGCCGTCGGCCACCAACTCGGTGGTAAACCCGGCCTCGGCCAGGCCCTGGCGCAGATAGTGGCCGGTTTTGGGTTGGTCTTCGACAATCAGCAGTTTCATGGGCGGCTCGTGGCAACGGTGGGCGCCGGGCTTTATACCTTGGGCTCAAGGGTAAGGGGGCAACCTGACAAAGTTGTAATCTAGCAGTCAGTTGGCTGGCAGCGTGGCCATCTTAAAGTGCTCCCTCAGCGAGTCACCCATTGTGGAGAGTGAAAGATGGCGTTGCGTACACCTTTATTTGTGGCGGGCTGCCTGTTGGCGCTGAGCGTCGATGCCATGGCCGATGCGGCCCACACCTATGCGTTCGGCCAGCCCGCTGCGGCTGACAAAGCCACACGCACAGTCGAAGTGACCTTGCAGGACATGGCCTTTTCACCCAAGTCCCTCGACGTCAAGGCCGGTGAGACGGTCCGTTTTGTGTTGGTCAATAAAGGCCGGTTGCTGCATGAGTTCAACCTTGGCGACGCGGCCATGCACGCCGAACATCAGAAGGAAATGTTGCAGATGCAGGCCAGCGGCATGCTCACGGCGACCGGTATGGGGGCCATGGACCACAGTAAAATGGAGCATGGCGCGATGAAGCACGATGACCCCAACAGTGTGCTGGTCGAGCCCTGCAAAACCGCCGAGCTGACCTGGACCTTTACCAGGGCCACAGGGCTTGAGTTCGCCTGCAATCTTCCCGGTCATTACCAGGCGGGCATGGTCGGCACGCTGACCGTTGAGTAAGGCGTTCCTTAAGGGCGGGAGCAAAGGCTGGTAGACTGGCGCGGTTTATTTAGCCAGGTTTCCGCCATGCATCCCGCAGCCGAACATTCGCCGCTGGGCAAGTCCAGTGAATACATCTCCACGTACACCCCTTCGTTGCTGTTCCCGATCCCTCGCGCGGCCAAGTGGGCCGAACTGGGCCTGAGCGCCGAGACCCTGCCCTACACGGGTGTGGATTTCTGGAACTGCTTCGAACTGTCCTGGTTGCTGCCGTCCGGTAAGCCGGTGGTGGCCATCGGTGAGTTCAGCATCCCGGCCGACTCGCCGAACATCATCGAGTCCAAGTCCTTCAAGCTGTACCTCAATTCGTTGAACCAGACCGCGTTCGCCGACACCCATGCTCTGGAAGAAACCCTGCGCAACGACCTCAGCGCCGCCGCCGGCAAGCCGGTCAGCGTGCGCATCCGCAGCCTGGCCGAAATCGAGGCGCAAGGCGTGATGGCGTTGCCGGGCGTATGCATCGATGACCTGGATATCAACGTCAGCAGCTACGAACATCCGCGCCCGGAACTGTTGCGCTGTGATGACTCGCGTGAGGTGGAAGAGAGCGTGCACAGCCACCTGCTCAAATCCAACTGCCCGGTCACCAGCCAGCCCGATTGGGGCAGTGTGGTGGTGGAGTACCGGGGTGCGGCGCTGGATCACGCCAGCCTGTTGGCGTACCTGGTGAGCTTCCGTCAGCACTCGGACTTCCACGAACAGTGCGTGGAGCGCATCTTCCTGGACCTGCAGCGCTTGCTCAAGCCGCAGAAACTGACCGTGTACGCACGGTATGTGCGCCGGGGTGGGCTGGACATCAACCCGTATCGCAGCACCGAGGATGTGGTGTTCCAGAACGTACGCCTGGCGCGCCAGTAAGCCTGCACACAAAACCCAATGTGGGAGGGGGCTTGCCCCCGATTGCAGGGGGTCAGACACAGGTGCTGTGACTGACACTCCGCTATCGGGGGCAAGCCCCCTCCCACATTTTGGATCTGCGCTAGGCTCGCGGGCAGGTTAGATGCCGATGTTGCCCAAGGTGATCATGATGTTGCGCAATGTCCCGGAAATGACCGGGTGTTCAGCGTCGAACTCTATGGCCGCTTGATTCACGTCGTCGGAAATGCTGGGCGACTGGGTAGCCGGCTCCAGTTCAAGTTGCACTTCAAACTTGGCGATCAAGGCTTCCAGCGCTTCGCGTTTTTCTTCCGGCAGCGGCGGTTCCTGTTCCAGCTGCCCGCGCAGGATCTCGACCTGTTCTTCCAGTTTTTTGCGATCAGGCATGACATTCTTTCCTTTTATCGATAGGCACTGGCATAGACCGCGGCACGCCGGGAAAGGTCTACGAACTGACGTGTAGATTAATCCACCGGCGCCCACTGTGCATGATCCTTGTCAGGGCTTCTCGCCTTTGAGGCGGCGCAGGCGGATATCGGCCAGGCAGGTGTCGAGCTCACCGAGGTGGTCGATCACCGAGTGCACGCCTAATCCATAGAGGGCCACGGTGGCCTTGCCGCGCTTGTGCTCGCGTTCCTTTTCGCTCAGCGCCTGCCATTGCTCCGGCGCCACGCCGCACAGCGAGCCGCAGGAGGCCAGGCCGATGGTCCACAGCCCGGCGTTCAAGCCCGATTGCAGCAGGCGCGGTTCGCCGCTGACCAGCACGCAGCCGTCCAGGCGATCGATGTTCAGTTCCATCAAGGCTTGCCAGCAGGCGTGGGGCGCCGGCCAGCGGATGGTGGAGGGGGAGGCGGCCTTGATCCACGCGGGCAGGGTCGCGGCCAGTGGCGTAGTGACAGACGGCGGCAGTTCATCCAGCCAGGCGCAGGGCACGCCTTGCTCCTTCAGGCTGCGCAGGATTTTCAGTGCGCCGGGTGTGGCCTGGGAGTCGGGGGGGGGTGAGTCGCGCCGGGCCTGGGAACCGAAATCCACCAGGCAGCCACTCAGGCCAAACAACACGGCAGTCAACGCGGGGGCAGTGGCGGCGGCGATTTCGGCATGTGGCATCTGAACGTCCCTGAAATAGCTGCAACGCTATCGGGGCGGCATGACAGGTGGATGACATCGGCGCGTATTTGTAGGAATTTTGTCCAAATTGTGAAAGTCGTTTCCTTGCGACTGCCTAAATCCACACTTCCGTCATATACTGGCCGCCTTATTCAGGGCATAGCGCCCATGACAGACTATTCAAGGAGCAAAAGCTATGCGCTGGAGCCAGTACTTCGCTCAGTTGTCGGTGTGTGCCACCGTCCTAATGGCACCGTTCGCCGCCCAGGCCGCGACAGAAGATGATCCATGGGAAAGCGTCAACCGCCCGATCTTCACCTTCAACGACACCGTTGATACCTATGCCCTCAAGCCAATCGCCCAGGGCTATCAGTTCGTCACCCCGCAATTTGTGCAGGACGGCATTCACAACTTCTTCCGCAACATCGGCGATGTCGGCAACCTGGCCAACAACGTGTTGCAGCTCAAGCCGCACAACGCTGGCGTCGACACGGCCCGCCTGCTGGTCAACACCACGTTCGGCGTGCTGGGCTTTATCGATGTCGGCACCAAAATGGGGCTGCAGCGCAGCGATGAAGACTTCGGCCAGACCCTCGGCTACTGGGGCGTCGGCAGCGGTCCCTACGTGATGATCCCGTTGATGGGACCAAGCACCTTGCGTGATGCGCCGTCCAAATACGTGGACAGCTACACCCAACCGTACCGCTACATGAACGATATCGGCTGGCGCAACAGCACCTTTGGCCTGAATGTGGTCGACGCCCGCGCCAGCCTGCTCGACAGCGAAAAGCTGATCAGCGGCGACAAGTACACCTTCATCCGTAACGCTTACCTGCAGAACCGTGAGTTCAAGGTCAAGGACGGCAAGGTTGTCGACGACTTTTAAGCTGTGACGTTTTGAAATGAAAAAGGCGACCTTTGAACGGTCGCCTTTTTTGTGCGCGCTGATCAGCGCATTTTCAAAATCTTCAGGCCCAGCTGCTGCTCATCGCCTACGGCCTTGGCCCACACCACCTCGGTATCAGCCTCAAGACCCCTGAGTGCGGCGTGCTCCGAATCGATGCGCACGGTAAGCAAGTCACCGACGCTGAACTGGCGAGGTGCCTGCACCTGCATGCCGGAGCTGGAAAGGTCCAGGCAGACCCCTGCAATTTCCTGCCCGGCGTGGATCAAGGACACATCGGCATCCACCCGCATGCGGATGAAGTCGCGTTTTTCCGCGTAGTCGCGCTCATGTTCGCTCACAGCATCCATCCTTACTTTGGGTTGTGGTCATGAGCGTTCTTATAACTCCCGGTGATTTGCCGTGTAAAGACGTTCGGCGACCATCGGCATGAGCTTGAAACCCCTCACGGATGGGAGTACCGTCTGCGCCTTAGAAGGGCACCTCTGCTTTACGGTTGTGCATGGGGTAAATCCCAATGCTTTGTAGGACAGAGAGGCTAGAAAGCGAATCCAGTACGTGAGTCCGGCCATTGTCGAGCCACCTACGCCAACCTAATTCTGGCGCCGTTTGCCCACATGCAAAAAACCAGTGCCACGCTGCTGATAATCGATGACGACGAAGTAGTGCGCGCGAGCCTCGCGGCCTATTTGGAAGACAGTGGCTTCAGCGTCCTGCAGGCCGGCAACGGCCAACAGGGTCTCCAGGTATTCGAGCGCGACCAGCCCGACCTCGTGATCTGCGACCTGCGCATGCCCCAGATGGGCGGCCTCGAACTGATTCGCCAGGTGACCGAGCGTGCTCCGCAGACACCGGTGATTGTCGTGTCCGGTGCCGGGGTCATGAATGACGCCGTTGAAGCCTTGCGCCTGGGCGCCGCCGATTACCTGATCAAGCCCCTGGAAGACCTGGCGGTGCTGGAACACTCGGTGCGTCGCGCCCTGGACCGTGCCCGCCTGCTCCAGGAAAACCAGCGCTACCGCGAAAAGCTCGAAACTGCCAACCGCGAGCTCGAAGCCAGCCTGAACCTGCTCCAGGAAGACCAGAACGCCGGTCGCCAGGTGCAGATGAACATGCTGCCGGTGAGCCCCTGGACCATCGACGATTTCCAGTTCGCGCACCAGATCATCCCGTCGTTGTACCTGTCGGGGGATTTTGTCGACTATTTCCGTGTGGATGAGCGGCGCGTGGCGTTCTACCTGGCCGACGTGTCCGGCCACGGTGCATCCTCTGCGTTTGTCACCGTGTTGTTGAAGTTCATGACCACGCGGTTGTTGTTCGAATCCAAGCGCAATGGCACCTTGCCGGAATTCACCCCCTCCGAGGTGCTGGGCCACATCAACCGGGGCCTGATCAGCTGCAAGCTGGGCAAGCACGTGACGATGGTTGGCGGCGTGATCGATGAAGAAACCGGTCTTTTGACCTACAGCATTGGCGGTCACCTGCCGATGCCTGTTCTGTACACTCCTGACAGTGTGCGTTACCTGGAAGGGCGTGGCCTGCCGGTGGGCTTGTTCAATGAAGCCACCTATGAAGACCACATCCTGGAACTGCCGCCGACCTTCAGCCTGACGCTGATGTCCGACGGCATCCTGGACCTCCTTCCAGAGCCTACACTTAAAGAGAAAGAAGCCGCCTTGCCCCAAAAGGTCAAGTCGGCGGGCGGCAGCCTGGATGGTCTGCGGCAGGTTTTTGGATTGGCCACGCTAGGGGAGATGCCGGATGATATCGCCCTATTGGTGTTGAGCAGGAATCTTTGATGAGTACCGGAAGAATCCAATTCGCCGAGCAAGACGGGACTTTCGTCCTGAAGTTTGTCGGTGAAGTGCGCCTGACCCTGTGTTCGGCGCTGGATGCGACGATCGAGCGGATCTTCACAGCGCTGAACTTCTCGGCGATCGTGATCGATCTGACCGAAACCCGCAGCATCGACAGCACCACCCTGGGCCTGTTGGCCAAATTGTCCATTCTGTCGCGGCAGAAGGTCGGCCTGTTGCCGACCGTGGTCACCACCCACGAAGACATTACCCGTCTGCTGCAGTCCATGGGTTTTGACCAGGTGTTCAACATCGTTGACCGCCCGATCCCCTGCCCGGAATGCCTGACCGACCTGCCGTCGCAGGACCAGTCCGAGGAAATCGTGCGGATCAAGGTGCTTGAAGCACACAAGATCCTGATGGGCCTGAACGAGTCCAACCGCGAAGCCTTCCACGACCTCGTTAACGCTCTCGAGCGCCACTGATCCCCAATTGAAATGCGCTCAAATGTGGGAGGGGGCTTGCCCCCGATAGCGGTGTGTCAGTCAGTAAATACACAACTGACCCACCGCCATCGGGGGCAAGCCCCCTCCCACATTTAATCTGCGACTGGCTTGAGACTGGCTTTCACAAAAAAGGGCGGCACCCGCGAGAGTGCCGCCCTTTTTGTCGCCGTCCGTCTTACAACTTGGCAGTCAACAACGCTTCAAGCTTCTCCTGATCCCGAGCAAACTGACGAATCCCCTCTGCCAGCTTCTCAGTCGCCATCGCATCCTCGTTGGACTCCCAACGGAACTGCGCTTCAGTCATATGCACCCGCGCTTCACCGGCATGGCCCGGCGACAACTTGCGCTCCAGCTTGCCTTCATCCGCCGCCAGCTTCTCCAGCAGGTCCGGGCTGATGGTCAGACGATCACACCCGGCCAGCTCCTCGATCTGGCTCAGGTTACGGAAGCTCGCACCCATCACCACCGTCTTGTAGCCGTTGGCCTTGTAGTAGTTGTAGATGCGCGTCACCGACTGCACGCCCGGGTCATCGGAACCGGTGTAGTCGTTGCCGTTGGCCTTCTTGTACCAATCGTAGATACGGCCCACGAACGGCGAAATCAGGAACACACCCGCTTCAGCGCAGGCCACGGCCTGGGCGAAGGAGAACAGCAGGGTCAGGTTGGTCTGGATGCCTTCTTTTTCCAGCTTCTCGGCGGCGCGGATGCCTTCCCAGGTGGAAGCGATCTTGATCAGCACACGGTCACGGCCAACGCCGGCTTTGTCGTACAGATCGATCAGACGGTGCGCACGCTTGAGAATCGCGTCTTCGTCGAACGACAGACGGGCATCCACCTCAGTGGAAATACGGCCCGGTACGACTTTGAGAATCTCTTGACCCACCGCCACGGCAAAGCGGTCACTGGCCAGGCCAACGTCGCCGTTGCAGTCCTGCACACACTCATCCAGCAGCTTGGCATAGCCTGCGATCGACGCAGCCTTGAGCAACAGGGAAGGGTTGGTGGTCGCATCTTGCGGCTTGAGCTTGGCGAGGGTAGAAAAATCGCCGGTATCGGCTACGACGGTGGTGAATTGCTTGAGTTGTTCCAGCTTGGAAGTCATGGGCGTGCTCTGTCCTGTGGGTCTGATGACATTACCCGAGCGCTGGCAGGCGCTCAAGGGCGCAAATGCGTTCGGTCGTTTGCGCGGGGCAACAACCTGAAAACAGCCGTTAAATACCGGCCGTACTGCTCAATAGGAGGCCAGAATCGATGGCAGGTTCAACCCAACTGCCCGATAGCGCCTCCACAGCCACCGATACCTCCCCTGACACACACGGCACCCAATGTGGGAGGGGGCTTGCCCCCGATAGCAATATATCCGTCAACCCAAAACTACCTGACCCCCTGCAAGCCAACCAGTCACCGCCCCTCCAACAATTCCCCCGCCTGATCCAACAACGCCAACGGATCCGCCGCCTTATGAATATCCACCGACAACAACTGCCTGAACTTGCGCGCCCCCGGGAAACCGGTGCCCAGCCCCAACACATGCCGAGTAATGTGATGCATCGTCCCACCACTGGCCAAATGCTCAGCGATATAAGGCCGCAACTGCGCCAACGCCTCCGCCCGGCTGATCACCGGCGCTTCACTGCCAAACAACCGCTGGTCCACCTCCGCCAACAGATACGGATTGTGATAAGCCTCCCGCCCCAGCATCACCCCATCAAACGTCTGCAAATGCTCCTGGCACTGCTCCAACGTCTTGATGCCGCCATTGAGATTGATCTCCAACGCCGGAAAGTCCCGCTTCAACTGCGCCGCAATGTCATAACGCAACGGCGGAATGTCGCGGTTCTCCTTAGGCGACAACCCCTCCAGAATCGCAATCCGCGCATGCACGGTAAAACTGGTACAACCGGCGTCCTTCACCGTCCCGACGAAATCACACAACTCGGCATAACTGTCCCGCCCATTGATGCCGATACGGTGCTTCACCGTCACCGGAATCGACACCGCATCGCGCATCGCCTTCACACAGTCCGCCACCAGGGCAGGGTGCGCCATGAGGATTGCGCCGATCATGTTGTTCTGCACCCGATCACTGGGGCAGCCGACGTTCAGGTTCACTTCGTCATAACCGGCGGCTTCGGCCATACGGGCACAGGCGGCCAAATCAGCCGGAACACTGCCGCCCAATTGCAGCGCCAGCGGGTGCTCGGCTTCGTTGTGGCGCAGGAAGCGCTCGTGGTCGCCATGGAGGATCGCGCCGGTGGTGACCATTTCGGTGTAGAGCAGGGCGTGTTTGGAGAGCAGGCGTAGGAAGAACCGGCAGTGGCGGTCGGTCCAGTCCATCATGGGGGCGACGGAGAAGCGGCGGGAGAGTGGGGCGGTCTGTAGGGGCATTGGGGATCTGAGCTAGCGTGCGGAAAGGCGAGCAGTTTATCAGGGATGCTTGTCAGGTATTCGGCGGGTTCTCACGGCTAGTTACTTAATCTCCAGTGACACCTGGAGCACATGCCGGTTAGGGTTTTGACGTAAACCTTGTGTTGGCTATTTATTGTGGCTACGATAATTTATGCAGATTACCTATGATCCAGCCAAAGACGCTCGCAACGTTTCAGAGCGTAGTCTTCCATTTGCGTTGGTGCGAGACTTTGAGTGGTCCACGGCCTTGATCCTGCAGGATGATCGATTTGACTACGGCGAGTGTCGTTATCGGGCGATGGGGTACATAGGGGGTCGGCTGCATGTCGTAGTGTTTACCCCACGGGGTGACGCGGTCCACGTCATCAGCTTTCGTAAAGCCAACAAACGGGAGATCAAAAATTATGACCAAGAAACCCAGTCCTGAAATGGTCGATACGGCAAACCCCGAATGGTCGGCCGAGGACTTTGCCAAGGCCAAACCAGCCAGCGAAGTGCTTGTTGGGTTGTTTGGCAACGCTCAGGCGAAGGAAATGCTTAAGCCAAAGCGTGGCCGACCAAAGTCGGAAGCGACTAAAGAACACGTGAATGTTCGTTTTGATGCTGAGGTGCTGGAGAAATTCAGGGCTTCTGGGCCGGGCTGGCAAACGCGAATGAACGCAGCCTTGGCTGATTGGCTCAAGACGCATACGCCAGATGAGCTGAAGGCGTAGTCGCCAGAGATCGTTCCCAAAACAATTAGCCGCCGGTAAGGCGGCTTTTTTTGCATACTAATAAGTTCTCGACGAGCTGTAAATATATTTGTTCCGTTTCTGCTCTTGTTTGATATTGCCTAAGAGAAAGGTGGTAAGTGATATTTTAATTTCGCTGAAAGGCATAATCTTTGAGGTTGTCAAGTGATTTAAACAGCTCCTCAGCTTTTTTATTGGTGTGGTGCTTTTTTATGTCTTCAACTATTAGTTCTGCATAGTCGCCCGCCTTTACATCGGTATCTGTGGAGACATGATATGTCATATTGCCTGTTTCAGATGTTATAAGGGTTATTAAATCTGCTGAGTCAAGGCATCGGATAAATGAGTTGAGAACAGCTGCATTTCCAAATTCTAAAATTTCACATACCTTCTGAACATCCAAGATTTTATCTTGCTCGGCATGAAGAATGCACGCGTAGGTAATGAAGTTTTCAGCGTCTCTCGATCTTGACACGAACATGGTTAAGTTCCATTGATTAGCTTGTCCGGGAGGGGCCGCCACCTGTTCCTGTTTTTCAACGCTGTCAGCAACTTGGTTGAATCTTGCCTCGAGTTGGCTGAACTTACTTGGAATACCCTCCATTAGTGCGCGCATTGCAATGTTTTTGCTGTCCATGTCTTTTAATAAAACATGAAAGTTTTGGAGGTTACCTGTTATCTCCCTTGAGACCTCTTCGAATGCTTGAGCGCTTTTCGCACCAGCTACAATTAATTCTCCTGAGTTTTGGTGGTGCTCGGCAATTTTCTCGCCCACTTTTCCCACGTCTTTAGATACTTCACTTACGCTTCCGAGACTGTTGGGCATATTGCTGTTTGATATAAATGAATGGAAAATGGGTACTACATCCAGTAGTAACGAAGTCATGGTTGCGGCGTTGCTCAAATATTGTGTGAAATCGCCTCTTTCAGTCCATCTGTCTGTCATTAAAAATACTGATATTGAGAGGAGAATCAAAATCACGTATCGATAGTGGATGCTGGGTAGATTGTTTTTTCTTCCATGAGTCACCGGATTAATTTGTGCGGAAAATTTGATGTCATTTTGATATCTTCCCCCATTGTTTTGGCAATTCGAGAAGCTTGTGGTGATTAATAGCGATTTAATCCCACTAATGGTGAATTTAGGAGGAGCACTAAGCTTCGTTGCGAACTGGTTGGTTGCTTTTAGGATTTTTCCCACCTAGTTATCGGCTTGCTCGTCAGACCTCTCATAGCTAACCTCCTCGAGCCGCTGCAAACCCAGCGGCCGGAGGTGGAAGTCCGAACTGCTAAGGCGTTTTAACTCCCATAAATATTTGGAGCTTCGCCCATGCACTACAACACACGCAGTTCTTCACTTGATCAAAGCGCATCTTCCGCCGATCCCAAGCTTCAAGCCGCAGCCCAGCGAGCAATCAGCCATCACTTGCCCCCATCCGACGACGCTGCCTCCACCGAACATCCAAGCAATAACCTCTTTCTCGTCAACCCAACCCTCGACCCCGAAACCCTCCTGGCCAACGCCGCCGAAAACCTAGCATCCGCCAACGAAATGGCCGCCACCCTGGCGTTCGACCTCGACGACTCTCAGCGCGCCATCGCCCTGGGCATTCAGCAGTTGATCGAGTTGAGTTCGCTACTCGTTGACCGAGCCCAGGAGCAAGTTGCGCCTGTTAGCAAACCAGTCAAAGCCTGACAACCAACCCCGCCGCCTTACGCCAAGGCGGCAACCTGAACCCATCCTGTCCCCCAGCAAAGTTTCATAATTCCCCGCGCCGTTGAGGTCTACGATTCCCTGCAAGCGAGGACCCCCGCGCCTCCAGCTCACAGGGAATTGCAACCATGATTTCAAACCTCGTAAAAGTCGCAATGATCACCGGCACGTTGCTGTTGAGCGCTTGTTCATCTTCATCCGCCGTGAGCAGTGACCCGTGCTTTTCAGGTGGATGCCAGGCGTTTGGGGACCACAGCCCCAGCAAAGCCGCCAAGATGAATTTTGGTGGCAGTGGGCTGGGGAGTAGTTATGGGGAGTATGGTTCGGGGTTGTTGCGTGATGATTGATGGGGTGGTGGGGCAGTCAGTGGTGTGTTGACTGACCCATTGCTATCGGGGGCAAGCCCCCTCCCACATTGGAACTGTGATCGGCGCAAAACCGGCGGCGTTAGTTGCCGCCCTTCATGCGGCGGGCGATCAGGTAGAGGCCCAGGCCGATGAGGGCTGTTACCGCGCCGATGTAGCCGGTGCTTGTCCAGCCGAGCCCGGCTGTAATCGCCATGCCGCCAAGCCAAGGGCCCAGCGCGTTCGCCAGGTTGAACGCTGCGTGGTTGGAGGCTGCCGCGAGGCTTGGGGCTTCGTGGGCGATGTCCATCAGGCGGATTTGCAGCGGCGCGGCCATGGCGATCATGGTGCCGACCAGGCCGATGCCCAGCAGTACGCTCCACAGTGAGCTGGCAGCGAAGGTGAAGAAAATCAGCACGGCCATCGACCACACCATGATCCAACCCACGGCCCGAAATTGCAGGCGATCAAACAGCTTGCCGCCGGCAATGTTGCCGATGATGCCACCCACGCCAAATGCTGCCAGGCCGAATGGAATCCACTGCGGCGACACTTTGGTCACTTCCAGCATGGTCGGCGCCAGGTAGCTGAATACGCAGAACATGCCGGCGAAGCCGATCGCGCCGATGGACAGGGCCATCCAGACTTGAGGTTTGGTGAAGGCGCGCAGTTCTTTGCGCGGGTCGCTGCGTTCTTCGTCGTGGCGGTGGGGCACGAATTGCCAGACCAGGGCGATGGTGAGCAGGGCGATCACGCTGACCAGGGCGAACGCCGAGCGCCAGCCCAGGTGCTGGCCGAGGAAGGTGGCGATGGGGTTGCCCAGCAGCATGGCCAGGGTCAGGCCCATCATGACGCGGGCCACCGCGCCGGCGCGTTTGTCGGTGGGCACCATGCTGGAGGCGACCACGGCGGCGATGCCGAAGTAGGCGCCGTGGGGCAGGCCGCTGATAAAGCGGAAGGCCACCAGCGAGCCGAAGGTGGGGGTGAAGGCGGTGGCGAAGTTGCCCAGGGCGTAGAGGCCCATCAGCAACAGCAGCATGTGTTTGCGCAGCAGCTTGGCGCCGAGGATGGCCAGCAGCGGGGCGCCGACCATCACGCCGAGGGCGTAGGCGCTGATGGCGTGGCCGACTTGCGGTTCGCTCAAGCCCAGGTTCTGGGCGATGTCGGGCATCAGGCCCATGATGGCGAATTCGCCGGTGCCGATGGCGAACGCGCCCACGGCCATCGCCGCTTCCATTTTGGCGGCGCTGCGCGCGGGCAGCAGGTGCCCGGGTGTTTGCTGGATAGACATGGATCGCTCTGTTTGGATGAGGTGCACGAAAGACAATCGCCGATGCTACGCAGGCGACTGTGAAGGTGTCTAGAACAGCCTCGAGCGCGAGAGTTCCGGGCCTGTGACCCCAGGTCGCGGCTGGCAGTCTTGACACGTGCGCAATAAAAGCCGCGATTTAGCGGTGTCAATCGGCCAAACGGCGCATAAACGCTGTTTGGCGTGATATTCTGCGCGCCGTCCTGGTCTAGGCTTTCCTTGGTGCGTACACCCGTATACGTCCCAGCGATTGGCTGTCGCCCAGGTAGCTGAAGCCAATAATGATAAGAAGTCAGCGCAGAAGGGACATAACAGTGAGGTCGATCCATCGGCCTTGTGTGCCCACCCTGCAGCCTTGAACAATCAGGGGCGGTGGGGCGGATGGCGTTTTATCATAGGTGCTACTGATGTTTAAAAAAGTAAACACTGCCCTGCTGGGGCTGGCTTTGTCGATGGGGATCACGTCCGTTCACGCGGAAGAGGCAAAGAAAGTCGATGTGCTGCTGATCGGCGGCGGCATCATGAGTGCGACCCTGGGTGTCTGGCTCAATGAGCTGGAACCGGACTGGTCGATGGAGATGGTCGAGCGCCTCGATGGCGTGGCCGAAGAAAGCTCCAACGGCTGGAACAACGCCGGTACCGGTCACTCGGCCTTGGCCGAGCTGAACTACACCCCGGAAGACAAGAACGGCAACGTTGAGATCCCTAAAGCGGTCGAGATCAACGAAGCGTTCCAGATCTCCCGTCAGTTCTGGTCCTGGCAGGTCCAGCAGGGCGTGTTGAAGAACCCGCGTTCGTTCATCAACTCCACACCGCACATGAGCTTTGTGTGGGGCGATGACAACATCAAGTTCCTGAAAAAACGTTACGAAGCGCTGAAGGCGAGCCCGCTGTTCGCCGGCATGCAGTACTCCGAAGACCCGGCGCAGATCGCCAAGTGGGTCCCGCTGATGATGGAAGGGCGTGACCCCAACCAGAAAATCGCGGCCACCTGGAGCCCGATCGGCACCGACGTGAACTTTGGCGAAATCACCCGCCAGTTCGTTGCCCACCTGCAAACCACCCCCAAGTTCGACCTGAAACTGTCGAGCGAAGTGCAGGACATCACCCGCAACGACGACGGTTCGTGGCGTGTGAGCTACAAAAACCTCAAAGACGGCACCAAGACTGAAACCGACGCCAAGTTCGTGTTCATCGGCGCCGGCGGCGGTGCCCTGCACCTGCTGCAAAAGTCGGGCATTCCTGAAGCCAAGGAATACGCCGGCTTCCCGGTTGGCGGCTCGTTCCTGGTGACCGATAACCCAACCGTCGCCGAGCAGCACCTGGCCAAGGCCTACGGCAAGGCTTCGGTGGGTTCGCCACCGATGTCGGTTCCGCACCTGGACACCCGCGTGCTGGATGGCAAGCGCGTGATTCTGTTTGGCCCATTCGCCACCTTCTCGACCAAGTTCCTCAAGGAAGGCTCGTACCTGGACCTGCTGACCAGCACCACCACCCACAACATCTGGCCGATGACCAAGGTCGGTATTCGTGAATACCCGCTGGTCGAGTACCTCGCCGGCCAACTGATGCTGTCCGATGACGACCGCTTCAAGGCGCTGCAGGAATACTTCCCGAACGCCAAGCAGTCCGACTGGCGCCTGTGGCAAGCCGGCCAGCGTGTGCAGATCATCAAGCGTGACGAAGAGCAGGGCGGCGTGCTGAAACTCGGTACCGAAGTGGTCAGCTCCGCCGACAACTCCATTGCCGGCCTGTTGGGTGCCTCGCCAGGCGCGTCGACCGCAGCGCCGATCATGCTGACCGTGCTGCAAAAAGTCTTCAAGGACAAGGTAGCAAGCCCGGCCTGGCAGGAAAAACTGCACCAGATCGTGCCAAGCTACGGCACCAAGCTGAACGAAAGCCCTGAAGCGGTCGCCAAGGAATGGGCCTACACGGCCGGTGTGCTGCAACTGACGCCACCGCCAGCGATCCCGCAACTGGCTGCTCCACAGGCCACCGAGGCTGCCAAGCCTGCGGCTGAGCCGAGCAAGCCGGCGTCTGATCTGGCGCTGTAAGTAAGGCTTAAGCAAAAGCCCGCTGAACCGGTAACGGTCAGCGGGCTTTTTTGTGTGCGGCGTTCAGACCCTGAAGTGCCTGACTTGCTCGTACAGATGCAGCGCCAGTGCATTAGCGGTGTCGCACAGCAGATACAGATGCTGGGCGGGGAGGGCCGGCAGTTGCGTGATGTGTCTCAGCCCTTCGCCCATGCGGCTTTCCTCCATCAGGCCCACGGCCACGCCGCTGCGCACGCAAGCCTCTACTGCCGATGAGTTGGGGCTTTCCAGCAGTACGCGATGGTAAACCCCGTGATCTTTCAGCGCCTGTAACGCCGCCGCTCGATACGGGCAACCAGCGATGGGCACGGTGATGGGCAGCGGCGCGTTTGGCGGAGAACTGAACTGCTCGGCTGCCACCCATAGCGGTTGCACCGAGCCCAGGCGCTCACCCTGTGCCAGCGGCCGTGCGCTGACGGTGATTGCCAGGTCCAGTTGGTTTGCCGTGAACAGGCTCAGCAGTTCGCCACTGGTGCGCGCTTCGATTTCCAGCTCAAGCAGCGGATTGTCGGCGATCAGTCGTGGTACAAATGCCTGGATGAAGGCGGGCGCGTAAGTGTCGGGCACACCCAGGCGGATCTTGCCCTGCATGCGCTGGGGCATCAGGGCGATCAGAAGGCGGTCGTGGCTTTTGAGAAATTCGCTGGTTTCGTCCAGCAGTTTTCTGCCGTACAGCGTCAGCTCCACGCCCTGGTTGCTGCGGCTGAACAGGCGCTGGCCGACCTGGTCTTCCAGTTTCTGAATCTGCGTGGTTACGGTGGAAGCGCTACGGTGCACATGTTCGGCCGCTTCGTTGAAGCGACCAAAGCGCGCGACGGCATGGAAGGTACGCAGTAGATCGATATTCAGCTGTTTGGCCATGGTTCGACTTTTACGGATTGATGGTGCAGGTTATTCAAATATACAGAAGAGTCTCCTGTCCCTAGCCTTGAAGTCAATCGACTAAGGCTGGAGGGCCGCATGAAGCGATCAACCCTGGGATTGCTGCTGTTGCAAGGGGCGTTTGTCCTGTCATGGAGTTCGGGCTATATCGGCGCCAAGCTCGGCACTCAGGAAGGCGGTGCGTTCAACCTGCTGTTCTGGCGATTCCTGTTGGTATCGCTGTGCCTGGGGCTGTTCCTGAACGTCAGGTTGTTAAAGGTTTCATGGGCGCAGATCCGCCACTACGCGGTGATCGGTTGCCTGTCGCAGTTTCTGTACCTGAGCTGCCTCTATGTGGCGATCCAGAACGGTTTGCCGCCAGGCATTGCGGCAATCATCGCGGCGATGCAGCCGTTGATGACCGCAGCATTGTCGACGGGCAGCGCCACCGAGCGCAGCGGCGGTTGGCAATGGGTGGGGCTCGTGATCAGCTTTGCGGGCGTGGCAATTGTGATCGCCGGGCAGTACAGCCATAGCGCAACCGAGGTAAGCCTGGCCATGTACGGGTTGCCACTGGTCTCGGCGCTGGGGCTGACCCTGGCGACGCTGTACGAACGTCGTTCGGTGCAGAGCGAGAATGTCGGTTTGCTCATACCGCTGTTTATCCAATCGCTGCTGAGCCTGATCGGTTTCACCGGCGCTGTGCTGTACACCGATACCTTGAGCATTCCCCATGACACCGACGTACTGGTTTCGATTGTGTGGTTGACGGTGTTTTCCACCTTTGCCGCTTACTTGAGCCTGTGGCAGCTGCTGCGTGTGATGACGGCCACCCAAGTTGCCGCGTTGGTCTACCTGGAGCCTCCGGTCACCCTCGTATGGGCGGCGTTGATGTTCGGCGACAGGATTCATGCCTCGACCTACGCCGGCATCGTCGTGGTCATTGCCGGGCTGGTTTTATTGCGCCTGAAGCGACCGACCGTCGAGTGCACGTCTTGAGGCCGGTGGGTTCAGCAATCTGACAGACATCTCCTGTTAAAAATAAACCATGCCCAAGCAGGAGGCCTGGTTGCAACAAAGGGGGATTTCTTACTGATACAGATGCGGGGCGATTAGGCCCGAGGGTTTTGTATGTTGCTACGTTATGCGGCAATGGCGGCGGTAGTCGTCGCAGCATCCGGGTGTGTGCAAGAGCGTGTCGTGCATGAGCGCAGACCGGTACAACATGAGTATGTAGAAGTTGTTGCACCGCAGCCGCCGCCCGTACAGGTGATCGAAGTCGAACCACCGGTACGCGAAGGTTATATCTGGTCACGCGGTTACTGGCGCTGGCAAGGCGGGCGCTATGTGGCGGTGCACGGCCACTGGGAACCGGTGCGCGAGGGATATCGTTATGTGCATCCGCATTGGGTACAGCGCAATGACGGGTATCACTGGCAGGTCGGTGGCTGGATTCGTTGACCGAGCGTCCTCTCCTGCAAACGACGGCCTAGCCGATACGTTTCATACCCGTCGCCTTGACCGCATTGAGGTCGAAGGTGGCGGTGTATTCGCAACCCGCCGCATGGGCGCAGCGTTCGATCAGGCAGTCGGCAAAGTCTGCCGTGTTCGCCACGAACTTGCGCAGGGCTTGCCAGATGATATCGGCGCGCTCAACCGTGAGCTCGCGAGTGTGCAGCAGGGTTTCCAGCACCATCACCACATCGCTTTTGGCCGACGCATAGCAGGACTGCAGGACCCACACCAACTCCACAACGGTCACCAGGCTGACAAAACCCGGTGATGTAGCGGTGAGTGATTCTATCAATCTGGACGCCTTGGCTGACTGCATGGGATCGTCCTGGGTGACGTAGCGCACCAGCACGTTGGTATCCAGGCCGATCATCCGGCGTTTGCTCCCCGGGCCGCGATGGCCTGGTTCATGTCCTCGATGGACACAGCAGTGGCAGGCTTGCTGATCAGTCCCTTGAGGTCGGTGACGGTTTTACTGGCGGCGATCATGGAAAACTTGCCGTCTTCCATTTCGACGAATTCCACCCGGTCGCCTGTTTCCAGGCCGAGGGCTGTCCTCACCTGGACGGGGATGGTGATTTGCCCTTTTGAAGTCAGTGTGGCGGTCGCCATAGTGAAGCTCTCCATCGTGATATTCCTTACCTTAGGGTAAGGAATGATGGAGGACAATATCCGTTGGTCCATAGGTGGCTCGCAGGTGTGGTGAGTCGTCCTCAAACCCTAGCTCGGACTCTCAATCCCCACACCTTTGGCCATGGGCCAAACCGATACAAACTATGACCGACCGCGCCCGCTCACTGCACCACGCGATAGCACGGCACATACGCCGCGCCGCCCGGCAGCTTCATGCGGTGCTGGGCGACAAACGCTTTAAGCAGCTCGTCCAGCGGTTTCATGATCGCCGGGTCACCGTGAATCTCGTACGGCCCGTTTTCTTCGATCAGGCGAATGCCCTTGTCCTTCACGTTACCTGCCACGATCCCCGAAAACGCGCGACGCAGGTTGGCCGCCAGTTCATGGGGCGGCAGCGCATGGCTCAGTTGCAGGCTGGCCATGTTTTCGTGGGTCGGGTCGAAGGGGCGCTGGAAACCTTCGTCGATCTTCAACAGCCAGTTGAAGTGGAACGCGTCGTTGCGCTCGCGTCGGAACTGCTTCACGGCCTTGAGGCCCAGCGTCATCTGGCGCGCGACTTCGGCCGGATCGTCGATGATGATCTGGTAATGCTTCTGCGCCGCTTCGCCGAGGGTAGCCCCGACGAACGCGTGCAGTTGTTCCAGGTAAGGGGCCGCATGCTTGGGCCCGGTCAGCACCACCGGGAACGGCAGGTCGCGGTTGTCCGGGTGCATCAGGATGCCCAGCAGGTAGAGGAATTCCTCAGCGGTGCCGGCGCCGCCGGGGAAGATGATGACGCCGTGGCCGACACGCACGAAGGCTTCCAGGCGTTTCTCGATGTCCGGCAGGATCACCAGCTCGTTGACGATCGGGTTGGGCGCTTCGGCAGCGATGATGCCCGGCTCGGTCAGGCCCAGGTAGCGGCCACCGGTGATGCGTTGTTTGGCGTGGGAAATGGTCGCGCCTTTCATCGGCCCTTTCATCACGCCGGGGCCGCAGCCGGTGCATACGTCAAGGCTGCGCAGGCCCAGCTCGTGCCCGACTTTCTTGGTGTATTTGTATTCTTCGGTGTTGATCGAGTGGCCACCCCAGCACACCACGATCTTGGGCTCGACACCCGCGCGCAGCGTACGGGCGTTGCGCAGCAGGTGGAACACGTAGTCAGTGATGCCCTGGGAGTTGCTCAGGTCGATGCGCTGGCTGTCCAGCTCATTCTCGGTGTAGACGATGTCACGCAAGGCGCTGAACAGCATTTCGCGCGTGCTGGCGATCATCTCGCCATCGACGAAGGCGTCGGCGGGCGCGTTAAGCAGTTCCAGGCGTACGCCGCGGTCTTGCTGGTGGATGCGCACTTCAAAGTCTTTGTAGGCATCAAGGATGGTCTTGGCGTTATCGATATGCGCGCCGGTGTTGAGGATCGCCAGGGCGCACTGGCGGAACAGGGCGTAGACGCTGCCGCTGCCGGCTTCACTCAGTTGCTGGACTTCACGTTGTGACAGGGTTTCGAGGCTGCCCTTGGGGCTGACGGCGGCGTTGATGACTTGACGTTGGGGCATTCTGATTCCTTGAAAGCACAGCCACCGCATCCACGACAGGCGCGGTGGCTTGAGAATGATGGGCGCCGTATACGGTCGCACGAGAGGGTTATTTACCTCAGGCGCAAGGCCGAGCGCAAATACCGTCCAGCACCATCATGCCGCAGAACTTACTGGATCAGCTTCCAGTTTTTGTAGAAAACTCGACGCAGGGTAAATACCAGGCTGGCAAAACCGGCGATCACGGCGTTAAGCACGGAGGGCACCCGGGTTGGCCGCACGATATCAATGAACAGGCAGTAACGTTTTGCATCGTTCTTGTTGAAAGACGCATGCATCAGCGTGTCATCAAAGATAAACAGCGGGTCGTCGTGCCAATAGTGCTTGTGCTTGCCCACCTGGATATACACGCCTTCATGGTGCGGCGCCGGCGCCATGTTGTAGAGCACGCGGAACATCATGCGCAGGGGGCCGAAGTGGAACGATGTCGAGCGGTTCTCGTTGAACACCGACACGCCGATGGTCTTCACGAATGGCCGTTTCTTGCGCAGTTGCGGGATGTCCAGGGTGGTTTCGATGGGGCGACCGTACCACTGGAAAAACAGCATGCCGCGTTTCTTCTCGGCCATGCGTGCGTCCAGGTAACCGATGATTTCTTCCTTGCGGGCCATGGCGTCGTTAATGACCTGTTGCAGGTCTTCGCGCCAGGCCGTCGGCAGGTCTTGCATGGTGTAGACATGCCGATTGCGCTTGCTCAACAGATCGAGCAGGGTGTTGAACGGTGCCAGCACCCAGGTATTGCGGCCGTTGCCGACGAAATATTTCTTGATGGTGCCGCGGTCGTAGAGGCCGTTGCGCAAAAAATCATAAACACCGCAGAACAGCACCAGCAGCAGAAACATCAGGCAAGTACGCGGGAAACAGTAGATCAACAGCAGAACGCCGACGACCCAGGCGAGGGACACCAGCTTTTTGCCGACAGCATTTTTGCTCATGAAACCTGGCTCCAAACTTGAAACATAATGAAACAATATCGTCATGATAGGGGTTTCTGCCGTGCTTGGGCGTTTTAAATAGTTCGAAAAGTGTTAACGCGGTGCACCGTTTGTAACGGTTGTCAGGGTGGGTGGATTGAATTTTGAGAACGGAAGATTTGCGTCTATCGTGACGCTTCGGTTTTTCAGGCGTCATAGACCGGTACGATTGAAGTTGAATGGCCACCATTGGCCTTCGGCACCTTGGAAGAGGCAGAATTTTTATGATCATCAAACCGCGGGTTCGTGGCTTTATCTGTGTGACCGCTCACCCTGTTGGCTGTGAAGCGAACGTCAAGGAGCAGATCGAGTACGTCACCCAAAACGGCGTAATCGAAGGCGGCCCCAAGAAGGTGCTGGTCCTCGGTGCTTCCACCGGCTACGGCCTGGCCGCGCGCATCAGTGCTGCGTTTGGCTGCGGCGCCGACACCCTGGGCGTGTTTTTTGAGAAAGAAGGCGAAGAAGGCAAGCTGAGCTCCGCCGGCTGGTACAACAGCGCGGCGTTCGAGAAGTTTGCCGTGCAAAAGGGCCTGTACGCCAAGAGCATCAACGGCGACGCGTTCTCCGACGAGATCAAGCGCCTGACCATCGACACCATCAAGAAAGACCTGGGCAAGATCGACCTGGTGGTCTACAGCCTGGCCGCGCCACGCCGTACCGACCCGCAAGGCGTGGTGCACACCTCCACCCTCAAGCCGATCGGCAAGGCTGTGACCCTGCGTGGGATCAACACCGACAAGGGCGTGGTGGTCGACACGACGCTGGAACCGGCGACCCAGGAGGAAATCGACGGCACCGTGAAAGTGATGGGCGGCGAAGACTGGCAGCTGTGGATCGATGCCCTGCGCGACGCCGACGTACTGGCCGAAGGCGCCAAGACCACCGCGTTCACTTACCTCGGCGAAAAGCTGACCCAGGACATCTACTGGAACGGTTCCATCGGCGAAGCCAAGAAGGACCTGGATAAGAAAGTCCTGACCCTGCGCGAAAACCTCGCTGCACTCAAGGGCGACGCCCGTGTGTCGGTGCTCAAGGCCGTGGTCACCCAGGCAAGCTCGGCAATCCCGATCATGCCGCTGTACCTGTCGCTGCTGTTCAAGGTCATGAAAGAGCAGGGCACTCACGAAGGCTGCATCGAGCAGGTCTATGGCCTGTTCAAGGACAGCCTCTACGGCAGCGAGCCAAAGCTGGATGCCGACGGTCGCCTGCGTGCCGACCTGGCCGAGTTGGAGCCAAAGGTCCAGGACGCCGTGGCGGCGCTGTGGAACCAGGTCACCGACGACAACGTCAACGAGATCAGCGATTTTGCCGGCTACAAGGCTGAGTTCCTGCGCTTGTTCGGTTTTGAAGTCGATGGCGTGGACTACGACGCGGACGTGAACCCGACCGTCAAGATCAACGGTCTGGTCCAGGCGTAAATGATGTGATTGGCAGCGGCCTGGATCACAAAGTGATCAGGCTGCTGTTCGCCCGAGTTTGAGTTGAATAAGGTTTTGCGCGCGGATGAAGTCAGGCCGTCGCACCTCGACCACTTCTTTCTCCCAGAGTGGATTCAACGGCAAATGATAGCCGCTGTCCTTGGCGGTGTTAATGAATTCGGCCATTTCCCGAGCGTTACAGATGATGCTGATTTCATCGAATCTGCCCAGTTTCGCCGGCAGGAAAAAGGTCACCGGGTAATTTGCGCTCACGTCCGTGAACGGGTTGCCTGAATCCGCACTGTGGTGAACCACTGGCTCCGCATCACCCACCAGTTTGCGGTTGATGATGTTTATCATCTGCTGCAGTCGCGCAGTTGCATTGCCGAGATGGGGATCTTCTTTCTGATAGAAACTGTCCGCGCTTTTAAAGTCCGCGTGCAGTTCTTGCGGTACCTTTTTGTACCCACTGATTCGTTCCTTGAACACGCTGTGCGCGACACCCGATACGGGGAGCTTATCCTGGGCCCCGAAGTCACTCAGGTGCGGCGCGACCATATGCAGATCGTAGTCGGCGGTCAAAGGCTTGCCCTCTGCCTGCTTGGCCAGCACTTCAAGCGGCTTGTCCTGGTGGGTGATCAGATAGGTGTCGGCGGCGGGCGAAGCGCAACGGGCTTGAAACGTATAGCGTTGCCCGCTCGGCCCTTGGGCGCTGAGGTGCAGCGTACCGTTGGCGTCTTTTGCAGACAGCTCAGTGATAGCGCCCAGCTTCACCAATTCGTTAAGGCGGCCGCGCGAGAGTTTCAGCGGGATCGGGACTGCATGGCCTTGCGCGACACAATCCAGGATCTGCACGTTGGCGCCAGCGACTTTTTCCGGCGTGCCCTCCAGCTTGCTGAAGGCCTGGTCGATACAGATCAGACCGGCCTGCGGCCCCCAGTTGGCACTTTTGCTCTTGATGTGAAAATCCTTGGTGGGGTGTCCGGCTTCTATCAGTCCGGTAGCCACGGACTCGACTGGGCGTATGCCGATGATGGAGTTGGTGGTCGCCGCGATCTGTTGCAAGGGTTCTATGTGGCTTGAAACTATTCCTGTTTGCTCTTTTACCCGCTCGATCAGGGGGGTGTGCAGGCTGTCGGATTTTCCGGCACCTGCGTTTTTCTGAAGGGACTGTTTGCGGTGCAAGGCTTCCATGCTGAGTGCGGAGGGTGATGTAACACTGAGAGTTCTGGTTTTCATCGGAATACCTCTACGTCACGTCTAGCGGCAGTGCGGGATGATTCCGTTCAGTCACTGTTCTCCTTGATAGGGCTGACAGTAAAAGAGATTGGCTCCTTACGCAGAGGTTTGGTGAATTTTCAGAACGATCCTACGCGTGCTTGCCTTCTGCTGCGGGTCCTGCGCATGCCAGACTGCCCCACTCATTGTGCAAACGAGAGCAAACCCATGACGATCCGGGCGGTAGTGTTTGATTTCGGTGGCGTGTTGTTTGACTGGAGCCCGCAGCATCTGTATCGCAAGCTGATTGCCGACGAGCAGGAACGGCAATGGTTTCTCGAGAATATCTGCACCCAGGCCTGGAACACCGAGCAGGATGCCGGCCGAACCCTGGTTGAAGGCACCCGCAGCCTGATTGCCCAACATCCTGAACACCGGGCCTTGATCGAGGCTTACTACGCGCGCTGGCACGAAATGTTGCGTGGTGCGTTGCCGGAAGGGGTTGCGATTCTCACCGCGTTGCATCAGGCCAATATGCCGTTGTTCGGGCTGACCAACTGGTCGGCGCAAACCTTTCCCTATGCCCTTGAACGCTACCCGTTCCTGCAATTGTTCCGCGATATCGTCGTCTCCGGCCAATTGAAACTGATCAAGCCGGACCCGGCGATCTACCAGGCCAGTCTTACGCGGATCCGTGCCCATCTGCCGGACATCCAGCCCAATGAGGTGGTGTTCATTGATGATGTCGTCGGCAATGTCGACGCGGCCATCGCCCTTGGCTGGCAGGGCATCCACCACGTGTCGGCCGAGCGCACCGCCGCGCATCTGCGTGAACGGGGCGTGGCGTTCTAGCGCGCCCATTTCTCCATGACAAAATCGACGAAGGCCCGCAGCTTGGGCAGGCGATAACGGTCCTGGCGATACAGCAGGTGCATGGGCCGGCTGGGCAGTTTGTAGCCGGTCAGCAAGGCGACCAGCTTGCCGCTCTCCAGGTCCGGTTGCACCAGGGCATCCGCCAGCATGATGATGCCCATGCCGTTTACCGCCGCCTGGCGCAAGCCCTGGGAGCTGTTGATGGTCAATGAGCCGGCCACCGGCACCTCTACCTCGCCCGCGTCCCCGGTCATGCGCCACAGTTTGTCGGTGTCGCGCCAGTTGTCGGTGGCAGGGTAGGCGAAGGCCAGGCAGTCGTGTTGCTGCAGGTCAGCCGGAGTCTGCGGCGTGCCACGCCGCGCCAGGTACGCAGGGGACGCGCAGAGGGTGAGGGTGTAGGCCTGCAGGGGCCTGGCGATCACGCTGGAGGTTTCCAGTTCGCCGAGACGGATCGCCACGTCGAAGCCGCTGTCGACCAGGTCCATCCGCTCATTGCTCAGCACCACGTACAGGTCGATCAGCGGGTAGCGCTGGGAAAACTCGCTCAAGGCCGGCACGAGACGTTCGGTGCCGAACACGGGCGGGGCGGTGATACGCAGGCTGCCTTTGGGGGCTTCGCTGTGAATCTGCTCCGCCAGCAGCTCGGAGTCGGCCACCAGCCCCAGCACTTCCAGACAGCGCTGATAATACTGCCCGCCAAATTCGGTAAGGTTCTGTTTGCGGGTGGTGCGTTTGAGCAAACTGACGCCCAGTCGTTGCTCCAGCGCCCGCAGATGGTTGCCGACCATGGTGGTCGACATCCCGCACTCGTGCGCGGCGGCGGTCATGCTGCCGGTCTCGACGACTTTCACGTACACCGACATGGCCTGGAACAGATCCATTATCAAGTCCTGGTTTAAAGTAATTGCAGTAATTCGCAGTTTATCCAGCTGTGGTGGCTAACGATACTTAAACACCACAACGATGCACTGGAGCCCGCCCCATGACTGCCGCCTGCCTGATGAGCACCTATCAACCCTTGGCCTTGAGTTTTACCCGTGGCTTGGGCACCCGTCTGTGGGATCAGCATGGCCGCGAATACCTGGACGCGGTTGCGGGCGTGGCCGTGACCAATGTCGGCCATTCCCATCCGCGGCTGGTAACGGCCATCAGCGAGCAGGCCGGCCTGCTGTTGCACACCTCCAACCTCTACAGCATTGACTGGCAACAGCGTCTGGCCAGGCGCCTGACCCAGCTGTCCGGGCTGGACCGCGCGTTCTTCAACAATTCAGGCGCTGAAGCCAATGAAGCAGCGCTGAAACTGGCACGACTGCATGGCTGGAAAAAAGGCATTGAGCAACCCCTGGTGGTGGTGATGGAGAACGCTTTCCACGGGCGCACGCTGGGCACCATGGCCGCCAGCGACGGGCCGTCGGTACGCCTTGGGTTTCAACGTTTGCCGGGGGATTTTCTGAAGGTGGGTTTTGGCGATCTGGACGCACTGGAACGTATCACCCAACACTGTGGCGCGCGTATCGCCGCCGTGCTGCTGGAGCCGATCCAGGGCGAAAGCGGTGTATTACCGGCACCGCCCGGCTATCTGAAAGCGCTGCGTGATCACTGCACGCGCCACGGCTGGCTGATGATGCTCGATGAAATACAGACCGGCATTGGCCGTACGGGGGCCTGGTTTGCCTTTCAGCACGAGGGCATTGTCCCCGACGTGATGACCCTGGCCAAAGGCCTCGGCAACGGCATACCGATCGGCGCCTGCCTGGCCCGCGCCGGCGTCGCCGAATTGTTCACGCCGGGCAGCCATGGCAGCACCTTTGGCGGCAACCCGCTGGCGTGCCGTGTCGCTTGCACCGTGCTGGATATTATTCACGAGCAAGGCTTGTTGCAGAACGCTGCACGCCAGGGCGAACACCTGCTGGATCGCTTGCGCATCGAGCTGGATGGGCATCTGCAAGTGCGGGCGATTCGTGGCAAAGGCCTGATGATCGGGATTGAACTGGCCAGCCCTTATCGCGACCTTGCACACCGTGCCGCCCAGGAGCACGGGCTGTTGATCAACGTCACGCGGGGCAAGATCATTCGCCTGTTGCCGCCGCTGACCCTTGACGCCAGGGAAGTCGAGATGATCGTTCGAGCCATCACCCGACTGCTGGACTGAAAGGCAATCAAAATGTGGGAGGGGCAAGCCTTAATACCGTCTGTAGGAGCGAGCTTGCTCGCGAAAAACGTCAACGATAACGCGTGCTTTCTGAATGAACGCGGTGCCGGTAAGTTTCTCGCGAGCAAGAGCTAGGCGCTCCCCTCCCTCAGAATTCTGTGCCGCTTTTCAGATTCCATTCAACCACTCCTGATTCAGGGTCTCGGTATCCCCCAGGTACTCCAGCAACCACGCCATGGCCGGCGACAGTTTGTTCTGCGCCCAGGCCACGCAGGATGGGCTGGCCGGGAAGGGGCGGTGCAGTTGCAGCGCCACCAGCTCGCCGCGCTCGACCCACGGCAGCACCTGATGCGCCGGGGCCATGCCGACGCACAAACCGTCGCGCAAGCAATCGAGCGCCGAGGACCAGTTGGGCACCACCAGGCGGCGCTGGTTATCCAGGGTCCAGGTGTCACGCTTGGGCAGGTTGCGCGAGGTGTCGGTCATGCACAGTGAGGCAAAGGGGCGCAGTTGATCATCACTGAGCAGGCCGCTGACCGCTGCCAGGGGATGTTTGGCGCTGACCACGCACAACCAGTTCAACAAGCCCATGTCACGAAAGCTGAAGTGGCTGGCCACCGGCACCGCGCTGGTGGCGCCGATCACAATGTCGGTGCGCTCGTCCGCCAGCGCATCCCACACGCCGTTGTACACCTCGTACTCCAGCAGTAATTCCACGTCGGGAAACTGTCGATAGAAGTCCAGCACCAGTTGCCGACAGCGGTGCGGCTTGACGATGGAATCCACCGCCACCTTCAATTGGCCGCTCCAGCCATTGGCCACTTGCTGGCACAGGCGCCGGGTGCCGAGCATTTTTTTCATCACCCCGCGGGCTTCGTCGATAAACAGGCGGCCGGCGGGCGTCAGCTCCACGTCACGGTGGCGCCGTACAAACAGCGGCACGGCCAGCCACTCTTCGAGCTGACGCACCGTGTAACTGATGGCCGACGGCACGCGATGCAGTTCCTGGGCGGCGGCGCTGAAACTGCCGTGGCGTGCAACGGCATCGACCACATCCAGGGAGTATTCGGACCACATGGCAGTTGCCTTCAAAATTATTGATAAGACTATTCAATTATTATCGCTTCACAGGAAAACTGCCAGCTTCATAATGGGCGCGAGTCAGCAAATAGTTTGATGGCAGGATCGACAAGGCTTCAATGAAAAATTCTTTTGGTTTCACGTGGTATCTGGCGGGGCTGAGCATGCTCGGTTATCTCGCCATGGACATGTATTTGCCGGCGTTTGGCGCCATGGGCGAGCAGTTGCAGATTGGCGCCGGGGCCGTGGGCGCCAGCTTGAGCATTTTCCTTGCCGGTTTTGCGCTGGGGCAGTTGCTGTGGGGGCCACTGTCCGACCGGCTCGGGCGCAAGCCGGTCCTGCTCATGGGGTTGAGCCTGTTTGTGCTGGGGTGCCTGGGTATGTTCTGGGTGCAGACGGCGCCGCAGCTCTGGGCATTGCGCTTTATGCAGGCGATCGGTGTGTGCTCTGCCGCCGTGAGTTGGCAAGCGCTGGTGATTGATCGTTACCCGGCGGACAAGGCTCACCGCGTGTTCGCCAGCATCATGCCGCTGATGTCGCTGTCGCCGGCGTTGGCGCCGTTGTTGGGCGCGATGGTGTTGAATCACTTTGGCTGGCAGGCGATTTTTGGCGTGTTGCTGGGTGTGTCGCTGCTTCTGCTGTTGCCGACAGTGTTCCTGCGCGCCGCACCGAAGCGTCAAACGCACCACCCCGTGCGCCTTGGCTATGCACAGCTGCTCACTTCACGGGTATTTACCGGCAACGTCATGATATTTGCCGCCTGCTCCGCCAGTTTCTTTGCCTGGCTGACTGCTTCGCCCTTCATCCTCGGTGGCATGGGCTACACCCCGAGTGACATCGGCCTCAGTTACGTGCTGCCCACCCTGGCCTTTCTCGTCGGCGGCTACAGTTGCCGCAGCGCCTTGCAGCGCTTGCCGGGCAAAACCTTGCTACCGTGGTTGCTCGCCTTCTATTGCCTGAGCATGGTGGCGTTGTACCTGGTTGCAACGTTGACAGTGCCGACCCTCACCACCTTGCTGATTCCGTTCTGCCTGATGGCGCTGTGCAACGGGGCCAGTTACCCGATTGTGGTGGCGAATGCACTGATGCCGTTCTCGGAAAATTCCGGCAAGGCGGCCGCTCTGCAAAATACCCTGCAATTGGGCTTGTGCTTTCTCGCCAGTCTGTTGGTGTCATCAATGATCGAGCAGCCGCTGTTGATCACGGTGATTGTGATGCTGGCGACCGCACCGGTGGCGGTGCTGGGTTACTGGCTGGCGCGGCCGAAGGCGCAGTGCTCTGAGCTGGCAACTGATCTGAAGTGAAAGTGTGGGAGGGGGCTTGCCCCCGATAGCAGTGGATCGGCCAGCACATTTGGCGCTGATATACCGCGATCGGGGGCAAGCCCCCTCCCACATTTGGATTGAGTTTTTTCAGCTTGAACGCGTTCTGGCTCATGACGGCTGGATTGTTTTTGTAACGCCTCGGCAGGCTATCTTGTCTGAATGATTGTATACAACTCTATGGACATACAGTCTTAACATTGCATACAGTGAGCGCACAACAAAAACAGAGATGCGCTCACCATGACTATCCCGAAGGCGTCACCGCAGCGGCCCGAAGATGAAAATCTGGGGGTCGCCGCCAATATGGCCTACGGCCTGCAGCATGTGCTCACCATGTATGGCGGCATCGTTGCCGTACCGTTGATCGTCGGCCAGGCAGCCGGGTTGTCGCCAGCGGATATCGGCCTGTTGATCGCCGCGTCGTTGTTTGCCGGTGGCCTGGCCACGTTGCTGCAAACCCTTGGCTTGCCGTTCTTCGGCTGCCAGTTGCCGCTGGTGCAGGGCGTGTCGTTCGCCGGTGTGGCGACCATGGTGGCGATCGTTGGCAGCGACGGGGCAGGGGGCGTGCCGGCGATTCTCGGCGCGGTGATGGCCGCGTCGTTGATCGGTTTGTTGATCACCCCGGTGTTTTCGCGCATTACCCGGTTTTTCCCGCCGCTGGTGACCGGTATCGTCATTACCACCATCGGCCTGACCCTGATGCCCGTGGCGGCGCGCTGGGCCATGGGCGGCAACAGTCGCGCGGCGGATTTCGGCAGCATGTCGAATATCGGCCTGGCTGCGCTGACACTGGTGCTGGTGTTGCTGCTGAGCAAAATCGGCAGCGCGGCGATCTCGCGCCTGTCGATTCTGCTGGCGATGGTGATCGGCACGGCGATCGCGGTGTTCCTGGGCATGGCCGACTTCTCCGGCGTGACCCAGGGGCCCATGTTCGGCTTTCCCACGCCGTTCCATTTCGGCATGCCGACCTTTCATGTGGCGGCGATCATTTCCATGTGCATTGTGGTGATGGTGACGCTGGTGGAAACCTCGGCGGACATTCTGGCGGTGGGCGAGATCATCGACACCAAGGTCGACTCCAAACGCCTGGGCAACGGCCTGCGCGCCGACATGCTGTCGAGCCTGTTCGCGCCGATCTTCGGTTCATTCACGCAGAGTGCGTTCGCCCAGAACGTCGGCCTGGTGGCGGTGACCGGGGTGAAAAGCCGGTTCGTGGTGGCAACCGGCGGGGTGTTCCTGGTGGTGCTTGGCCTGCTGCCGTTCATGGGCCGGGTGATTGCCGCAGTGCCTACCTCGGTACTTGGCGGTGCCGGCATTGTGTTGTTCGGCACGGTGGCGGCCAGCGGTATTCGCACCTTGTCCAAGGTGGATTACCGCAACAACATGAACCTGATCATCGTCGCCACGAGTATCGGTTTCGGCATGATTCCTATCGCCGCGCCCAGCTTCTACGACCAGTTTCCCAGCTGGTTCGCGACCATTTTCCATTCGGGCATCAGCTCGTCGGCGATCATGGCGATCTTGCTCAACCTGACGTTCAACCACTTCACCGCCGGTAACTCCGACCAGCAGTCGGTATTCGTGGCGGGGACTGAGCGCAGTTTGTGCTTTCGCGATGTGGCGGCATTGCGCGACGGTGACTACTACCGGGGCGGCAAGCTGTTCGATGCCGAAGGCAAGGAGATTCCTTTGGTGGCGGATACCTTGAGGAAAACCGCCAAACCTGAAACCACTGAGGTCTGAATGTGGGAGGGGGCTTGCCCCCGATGGCGGTGTATCAGTCAAAACTCCAGTGGCTGACACACCGCTATCGGGGGCAAGCCCCCTCCCACATTGGAATTAGCCAGCCTTGAGGGCTTGGTGCGGCATTGAACATACTTCATCCAAGAACTTCACCACCGTCCCCATGCACGCCTGGCGTTCTTCCACGTGGGGCATGTGGCTGGAGTCTTCGAACAGCGCCCAACGCACGTCCGGGATTTCGTCCAGGAACGGCTTGACCACCAGCGGCGTGGCCTCGTCGTGCCGGCCGGAGATCACCAGGGTCGGCACGTTGATCGCAGACAAGCGACCGATCACGTTCCAGTCCTTCAAGCTGCCGATGACATGGAACTCCGTCGGGCCGCTCATGGCGTGATACACCGTCGGGTCGGCATCGACCTGGGCGAAGGTGCGCGCGACTTCTTCCGGCCACGGGTTGACCCGGCACACGTGCTGGTCGTAGAAAATCCGCGAGGCGGCCTGGTATTCCGGGTCCTGGTAGGTACCGGCGGCTTCATGCTTGAGCAGGGTTTCATGCACACCTTCGGGCAACAGCTTGCGCAGTCGATTGGCCTCGCTGACCCAGGTGCGCATGCACGTCGGTGAGTTGGCCGGGATAAAGGCGCGCAGGCCCTTGGGCTGCAGAATCGCATGTTCGCTGCCGAGCATGCCGCCCCAGGATTGCCCGAGGATCGCGTAGTTGTCGCTGATGTGCAGGTGGTCGAGCAGGTTGTTCAATTCGTCGAGGAATAGCTCGACGGTCCAGAACGAAGCCGGTTTTTCCGGCAAGTGCGTCGAGCGACCATTGCCCAACTGGTCGTAGTGAATCACCGCGTGGCCGCTGGCGGCGACATCCTTGAACGCGTCGACGTAATCGTGGGTGCAGCCGGGGCCGCCATGGATGATCACCAGTGGTGTGCGGCCAGTGGACAGCTCGCCCGTGATGCGATACCACGTCTGATAAGCGCCGAAGGGGGCGTAGCCTTCGCGGACTTTGTCGATGAATTCCATTTCGTACCCTGCTCTGAAAAAAGGATCATGGCTACGATAGTCTGCACGCGACGTTTAGGTAACTAGCAAAACAGCTAGGTTTTAGATAAGGATCAATCGTCCAGCAACCGGTAGTGCGTGGCGCGCACCACCGCCTGCACGCGGTTCTTGGCGCCCAACTTGTGCATGGCCGATGCCAGGTGCAGGGTCACCACCGCCAGCGAACGGGTCAATTGCGTGGCGATCTCGGCCGCAGTCAAGCCTTCGGCCGCCCATTTCAGGCACTCGCGCTCGCGCTTGGTCAGATGGATATGCGGGTAGGTGCGCACTGCTTTGTTGAACAAAGGATAAGCCGCCTCCTGTAACGCGTGGCCGATCACGCTGAAGTCCGACAAGGTTTGCTGCGCATCTTTCAATACCGCGCTCGCCTTACCGGTGCGCAGCCCGGTCAGTGAAGCGAAGCCACCGCGGGGCAGGTGGATCGGCACGCTGACGCCGCAGGTCAACTGTTGTTCGTGTAGGTAGGAGCAAACGGGTGCATGGCAGGGGTCGATGATCGTTTGCAGTGCAGTCTCGGCCTTTGCCTCATACGACCAGACAAACGGCGATACGCTGCGCAAGGCCAGGTGTTGCACCGGATCGATCTGGTAGAACCCTTCGCTGCACCACAAGGCGTGCCAGTCGGTCGGCGTGTTGCGCAGTTGCAGCACCGAGGGCGTGATCAGCACCCCGTTGAGGTCGATGGGCACCGGCGTGTAGTCGTACACCAGCGCATCGAAACCCAGCTGTTGGGCGAGGATAAACGTATTGTCTATCTGCTCGTCCAGGCTCCTGCCCGGCATCAGGCGATTATTGAAGGCAGTTAGCCTGGCCAGCATCCGTTCTGCTCCCGAATTCATTTGAATCTCGACTTGCTGCAAGTAGAATGCCACGCCCCGGCGAAGGACTGCCAGGCCAAACCTATAAGAAACGCTAGGTTATGGACGCGCGGCATCCTCGGTAGTGTTGACGTACAAACGGCCACTACCTGCCAGGCCGATACAACACAAGGAATGTATGCATGTGGCGTGAAATTGCCCCCGACCAGCAGTACAACGTGCAAGTCGACGGCCATAATCTCGTGGTCTACAGCTTTGGCGAAGGCGATGAGGTGCTGCTGTGCCTCAACGGCGGGCCGGGCCTGCCGTGTGACTATTTGCGCGACGCCCATGGCTGGCTCAAAGACCATAACCTGCGAGTGGTTGCATTCGACCAGCTTGGCACGGGCGCATCAGCCAGACCGAGCGATGTTTCCCTGTGGGAAATCCGCCGTTATGTCGAAGAAGTCGAGACCGTGCGCCAGGCACTGGGCCTGGGCCCTGTGCATCTGCTCGGGCATTCCTGGGGCGGTTGGCTGGGTATCGAGTACGCCATCCATTACCCCGATGCGCTGAAAAGCCTGATCCTCGAAAACACGGTCGGCGATATTCCCCACCTGTCACGGGAACTTGAACGCCTGCGCGGCGCCCTTGGCAGCGAAACCGTGGCCATGATGCAGCGCCATGAAGCCATGGGCACGCTCGATCACCCGCAGTATCAAGCCGCCATCACCTTGCTCAACTATCGTCACGTGTGCCGCCTGGACGAATGGCCGGAGCCGGTAAAACGCTCCCTCGGCGACTGGAACATGGGGCCTTACGAAACCATGCAGGGGCCCAACGAATTCCTGTATATCGGCAACCTCAAGGACTGGAACCGCATTCCTGAAATGGCCACGTTCAAGATGCCGATCCTGATCACCACCGGCCAGCACGACGAACTCACGCCGGCCTGTGCCCTGCGCATGAAGATGGCGGCCCGGCACGCCGAACTGCACGTATTTCCCAACAGCAGCCATATGCCGTTCTACGAAGAACCCGAGGCGTATTTTCCGGTGCTGCTGGACTTTCTCGCCCGCCACCGAGGCTGACGAATGAACCTCGCGCGTTACCGCTTTGTACTGTCCCGGCCCCTGCAATTGTTGCCAGTGCTATTGGGCATCAGCCTGATCACCTTTGTGCTGGTGCGTTCGATCCCGGGCGATCCGGCGCGCGCGCTGCTGGGTTCGCGCAGCACGCCCGACGCGTTGCTGAAAATCCGCGCCCAGTACGGCCTCGATGAACCGTTGTGGCTGCAATATTTCTACTTCCTGAAGAACCTGCTCAAGGGCGATCTCGGCCAATCGCTGCTGTACAAGGTCGACGCCCTGAAGCTGATCGTCACGCGTATCGAACCGACGCTGGTGCTGGTGCTCGGCAGTGTGCTGCTGGCGCTGTTGATCGCTGTCCCGCTGGCGACACTGGCGGCGCGCAATAAAGGCGGTTGGCCAGACAACCTGATCCGCGTATTCACCACAGTCGGCCTGGGCATGCCGGCGTTCTGGCTGGGCCTGATGCTGATCCTGTTGCTGAGTGTGCAGTGGGGCTTGTTTCCGGTGTCCGGTTACGGTCGCACCTGGCTGGACAAGGCCCATCATATGGTCCTGCCGTGTCTGACCATTGCCCTGGCGCTGTCGGCAGTGCTGGTGCGCAATTTGCGCGCGAGCATGTTGGTGGAACTGCAGGCCGATCATGTCACCGCAGCGCGGGCGCGGGGGCTGTCGGAAGCCGCCGTGTTCCGCCGCCATGTCGTGCCCAACTCCCTGGTGCCGGCCGTCAACCTGCTGGCTGTGAATATCGGCTGGCTGATCAGCGGCACGGTGGTCATCGAAAGCCTGTTCGCCATTCCCGGCATCGGCCAGTTGCTGGTGCGCGGTATTTTTACCCGCGACTACATGGTGGTACAGGGCGTGGCGATGGTGCTGGCCTGTGCGACGGTGGTGGTCAACTTCATCGCCGACGTGGTCACGGTGGCCCTCGACCCACGGGTGAAAATGCAATGAACAGCCGCCCATTGATAGCGCCCTGGCGTTTGCGCCTGCGCCTGGGTTTTCGCAACGGCCGGCTGACCGCCGCGTGGGGCCTGTTGATACTGCTCACGTGGCTGACCCTGGCGCTGTTCGCGCCGTGGATCGCGCCCTACGACCCGATTGCGCAGAACACCGATATGAGTCTGCTGGCGCCCGGTGCTGCGCACCTGTTCGGCACCGATAACTACGGTCGCGACGTGCTGTCGCGGGTGATCTGGGGTGCGCGCATCGACCTGCAACTGGCGATTGTCGGGGTGATCTTTCCGTTCATGATCGGCACCTTCATCGGTGCAATCTCCGGTTATATCGGCGGGCGCCTGGACAGCGTGTGCATGCGCGTGATCGATGTGGTCCTGGCGTTCCCGTTTCTGGTGTTGATGCTGGCGATCATGGCCATTCTCGGGCCTGGGCTGCAGAGCTTTTACATCGCTATGGCGCTGGTGGGCTGGGTCTCTTATGCGCGGTTGATCCGCTCGCAGATCCTGGTGCTCAAGGAGAGTGATTTTGCCCTGGCCGCCAGGAGCCTGGGGTTTGGTCATGGGCGTATTCTGTTCCGGCATTTGCTGCCCAATGCCATGTTTGGCTCGATCGTGTTTTCCATGTCCGACGCGGTGCTGGTGCTGCTCAACGGCGCCGCGGTGAGCTACCTGGGCCTGGGCGTGCAGCCACCGACCGCCGAATGGGGCACGATGGTCGCCGAGGGCCAGGCCTTTATCACCACCGCCTGGTGGATCTGCACCTTCCCGGGCGTGGCCATCGTGACCCTGGCCATGGGCTTCAGCCTGCTGGCCGATGGTGTGGCGCAAGTCCTGGGGGATCGTTCATGAGCCTGCTGCAAGTGCGCGACCTCAGCGTGATCGCCGATAACGGCGGGCATGCGCTGACCCTGGTCGACCGCGTGTCCTTCGACCTGGCCGAGGGTGAAATCCTCGGATTGGTCGGTGAAAGCGGTTCGGGCAAGACCCTGGCCTGTCGCGGCCTGATGCGCCTGCTGCCATCGCCCAACCTGCGCGTGCAGGGCGGCACGGTACACCTGGCCGGCCAGGACCTGCTGCGCCTGGATGAAGCCGGCATGCGCGCCGTCCGTGGCGGGCAGTTGGGCATGATCTTCCAGAACCCCAGCAGCCATCTGGACCCGTTGATGCGTATCGGTGAGCAGATCGCCGAAGGCATCCGCCTGCATCAAGGCGCCTCGAAGAAAGACGCGCGCCAGCAGGCCATCGACGTGCTGCGCCAAGTGGGCATTCCCGACCCGCAGGCCCGTGTCGACAACTATCCCCATGAGTTTTCCGGCGGCATGCGCCAGCGCGCGATGATTGCGGTAGCCCTGGGGTGCAACCCGAAGGTGCTGATCGCCGACGAACCCACCACGGCCCTGGATGTGACGGTGCAGGCGCAAATCCTGCGGTTGTTGCTCGACCTTCGCGACAGGCGTGGCCTGTCGATCATCATGATCACCCACGACCTCGGCGTGGTCGCGCAAAGCTGCGACTCCATCGCGGTGATGTACGCCGGGCGCCTGTGCGAACACGGCAGCAAATACGAACTGCTGGCCCAGCCACGGCACCCGTACACCGCCGGCCTGATCGATTGCCAGCCGGCCCACAGCAGCGGCCATGCGTTGTTGCGCACCATCCCTGGCCAGCCGCCGCTGCTCGACGCATTGCCGGGCGGTTGCCGCTTCAACCCGCGCTGCCCGCAGGTCGGCGCCCTGTGTACCGAACTGTTGCCGGAAGGCGCGCGAGTTGCCTGTCACTATCCCCTCGGAGGGCGCCCATGAGCCTGTTGCAGATCAAGGACCTGGAGGTCCGCTTTGCCGCATCCGGCGGTGGCCTGTTCGGGTTGAGCAAGCAGTGGGTGAGGGCGGTGAACGGGGTGTCGCTGAATCTGGCCGCCGGTGAAACCCTCGGGCTGGTGGGCGAGTCCGGCAGCGGTAAAAGCACGTTGGGCCGGGCAGTTTTGCACCTCAACCCGATCAGCGCCGGGCAAGTGCTGTTCGACGGTGTCGACATGGCCCGGGGCAGCGCCATCGATATTGCGCGCTTGCGCCGGGAAACCGCGATGATCTTCCAGGACCCCTACGCCGCCCTGAACCCGCGTCACAGCATCGGTGAAACCCTCGCCGAAGTGTTGCGCGTGCAGCGCAAGGTCGCGCCGCAAAACATCCGCGCCCGTGTCGATGAACTGCTCGAGCTGGTTGGCCTGCGCCCTGAACTGGCCTCGCGCAAACCCGGCTCCCTCAGCGGCGGCCAATGCCAGCGCGTGGGCATCGCCCGGGCGCTGGCGGTGGAACCACGCTTGATCGTCGCCGACGAATGCGTGGCGGCGCTGGATGTGTCGATTCAGGGCCAGATCATCAATCTGCTGTTGGAACTGCAACAGCGCATGAACCTGGCGATCCTGTTTATCGCCCATGACCTGGCCATCGTGCGGCGCTTGTGCGACCGCGTGGCGGTGATGTACTTGGGCAAGATCGTCGAGGAGGGGCCGGTGGAAGCGGTGTTCACTGCGCCGCGCCATCCCTATACGGCGGCGTTGATCGAGGCGATTCCGCAGATTGACCCCCATCGTCCGTTGCCTGCGCAGCCGTTGCCCGGCGAGCCACCCAGCCCGCTGAATTTGCCCACAGGTTGCGCGTTTCACCCGCGCTGCCGCTATGCCCAGGCCATGTGTTCCGTGGTGTTGCCGCCCACCCATTCAGTGCATGAGCATCGGTACAGTTGCGTGCTTGAACACCCTTTGCCCCTTCCTGCCCATCATGAACAAGGAGTTATGACATGCAATCGCGCCATTTGAAATTACTCGCCGCCGCCACGCTGACCGCCTGGTCCCTCACTGCCGGCCTGGCCCAGGCTGCTGGCGTACTGACCATCGGTTGCCGTGAAGACAGCACCACCTTTGACCCGATCAAAAGCGCGCAGAACCGCGATACCTGGGTATTTGCCAACGTCTACGACACCCTGGTGCGAGTGGACAACCTGGGCACCAAGATGGAACCGGGCCTGGCGCAAAGCTGGGAGATTTCCAAGGACGGCCTGACCTACACCTTCACACTGCGCGACGCCAAGTTCTCCGACGGCTCGCCGATCACCGCCAGCGACGCGGCGTTCAGCCTGTTGCGCATCCGCGATAACAAGGCCTCTCTGTGGAGCGACCCGTTCAGCCTGATCGACACCGCCAAGGCCCGCGATGGGAAAACCCTGGTCGTGACCCTGAAAACCCCGGCGGTGGCGTTTCTCTCGCAATTGGCGTCGCCAACGGTGTCGATCCTGTCGGAAAAAGCCATGACGACAATGGGTGAAGACGCCTACTCGGAAAACCCGGTGACCTCCGGCGCCTTCACCGTGGACGAATGGCGCAAGGGCGACCGCGTGATCCTGAAGAAGAACCCGAACTTCTGGCAGGCCGGCAACGTCAGCCTGGACGGGGTGGAGTGGGTGTCGGTCACGGACGACAACACACGCATGCGCATGGTGCAGAACAACGAGCTGGACACGGCGATCTTCGTACCCTTCTCCCGGGTTGAAGAGCTGAAGAAAGACCCGAACGTGGTGATCCATGCCGACCCGTCCACCCGCGAAGATCACCTGCTGATCAACCACGCGCACGGCCTGTTGGCCAAGCCAGAAGTGCGTGAAGCGCTGGACATGGCCATCGATAAACAATCGCTGGTGAAGACCGCCACTTACGGACAAGGCACCGTGGCCTATTCCTACATCCCGAAAGGCTCGCTCTATCACTACGCCAATAACCTGCAACGCCCGTATGACCCGACTGCGGCGAAAAAGCTGCTGGCCGATGCAGGCGCCAAGGACCTGAAGCTCAACTACGTGGTCAACGCCGGCAACGAAGCGGACGAGCAGATTGCGGTGATCATCAAGGATCAACTGGCCAAGGTCGGCGTCACCGCCAACCTGCAAAAGGTCGACCCGACCCAGAGCTGGCAGATGCTGGTGGACGGTGAGTACGATATTTCGGTGATGTACTGGACCAACGACATCCTCGACCCGGACCAGAAGACCACTTTCGTGCTGGGTCATGACACCAACCAGAACTACATGACCCGTTACCAGAACGACAAGGTCAAGGCCCTGGTGGCGCAGGCGCGCATCGAGGCCGACCCGGCCAAGCGTGAACAGATGTACGTGGAGTTGCAGAAACTGGCGAAACAGGACGTGAACTGGATCGATCTGTACTACAGCCCGTACATCAATATCTCACGCAAGAATGTGAGCAACTTCCTGCAAAACCCGCTGGGCCGCTTCACGCTTGAGGAAGTGGTGAAAAACTAAGTTCGAGAGAACACCACAATACAAAATGTGGGAGGGGGCTTGCCCCCGATAGCGGTCTGTCAGCCAACAGATTCATGGGCTGATCCACCGCAATCGGGGGCAAGCCCCCTCCCACATTTTGCTTCAGGTTGTGTCAGGGGTTATTGCGCATCAAATGCCTGCCCATTGATCACTGCACTGTCCGGCCCCATCAGGTACAGGTACACCGGCATGATTTCTTCCGGCGCCGGCCGTTCCATCGGGTTTTCCCCTGGGTAGGCCTGGGCTCGCATGCTGGTGCGCGTACCGCCCGGGTTGATGCTGTTGGCGCGCACGGCGGCGACGTCTTCCAGCTCGTCGGCCAGGGTCTGCATCAAGCCTTCAGTGGCAAACTTCGACACTCCGTAAGCGCCCCAATACGCGCGGCCCTTGCGCCCGACGCTGCTGGACGTGAACACCACCGACGCATCCGTGGACAGCTTGAGCAACGGCAGCAGGGTGCTGGTCAGCATGAACATCGCGTTGACGTTGACGTGCATCACTCGCATGAAGTGCTCGCCGGACAATTGTTCGATGGGCGTGCGCGGTCCGATGATCGAGGCGTTGTGCAGCAGGCCGTCGAGGCGGCCGAATGCCTTTTCGATCATTGCTGCCAGCTCATCGTATTGATGGGGCAGGGCGGTCTCCAGGTTGAACGGGATCACCACCGGTTGCGGCTGGCCGGCGGCTTCGATTTCGTCATACACCTGGGCCAGGTTGGCCTCGGTCTTGCCCAGCAGCAGCACGGTAGCACCGTGGGCGGCGTAGGTTTTCGCCGCAGCCGCGCCGATCCCGCGGCCGGCACCGGTGACCAGGATCACCCGGCCTTTGAGCAGTTCTGGAGGGGCGGAATAATCAAACATACATAACCTCACATTCGAAAACGCCGAAGATCAACTGTGGGAGGGGGCTTGCCCCGATAGCGGTGGATCAGTCAACAAATGCAGTGACTGACACACTGCAATCGGGAGCAAGCCCCCTCCCATATTGGATCTTCATCGATCAGTTAAATCAGCAACTGCACACCGCGCTATCCAGCACCTTGCGCAGCTCCAATGGGTGGTCCACCACCACATCCGCCCCCCAGTGACGCGGATTGTCGTCCGGATGGATATAGCCGTAGGTAACTGCCGCCGTCCGGGTGCCGGCATCGCGACCGGATTCGATATCACGCAAATCGTCGCCCACGAACAACACGCTGGCCGGGTCGAGGTCGAGCATCTTGCACGCCAGGATCATCGGCTCCGGGTCCGGCTTGCTGTTCTTTACGTGGTCCGGACAGATCAGCACGGCCGAGCGTTCGGCCAGGCCCAGTTGCTGCATGATCGGCTCGGCAAAGCGCAGCGGCTTGTTGGTGACCACGCCCCAGACCAGCTTGGCTTTCTCGATGTCTTCCAGCAGCTCGGCCATACCGTCGAACAATTTGCTGTGCACCGCGCAGTCCTTGAGGTAGCGCTCGAGGAATTCCTGGCGCAGCGCTTCGAAACCTGGCGACTCCGGGTCCATCGAGAACGTCACGGCGACCATCGCCTTCGCGCCACCGGAGATTTCATCGCGGATGTGCTGGTCGTTGACCGGCGGCAGGCCACGGTCGGCGCGCATGGCCTGGCAGATGGCGATAAAGTCCGGCGCGGTGTCCAGCAGGGTACCGTCCATGTCGAAGAGAACCGCTCGCAACTTCACAGGCTTACTCCTCGCGCAGGGTCTGGATCATGTAGTTGACGTCAACGTCGTTGGCCAGCTTGTAGTGCTTGGTCAGCGGGTTGTAGGTCAGGCCGATGATGTCCTTGACGGTTAGCCCCGCCTGGCGGCTCCACGCGCCCAGCTCGGAGGGGCGGATGAATTTCTTGAAGTCATGGGTGCCGCGCGGCAGCAGCTTCATGATGTATTCGGCGCCGATGATCGCGAACAGATAAGCCTTGGGGTTGCGGTTGATGGTGGAGAAGAACACCTGGCCGCCGGGCTTGACCATGCGGAAGCAGGCGCGGATCACCGAAGACGGGTCCGGCACGTGTTCGAGCATTTCAAGGCAGGTGACCACGTCGAACTGTTCGGGCATTTCCTCGGCCAGGGCTTCGGCGGTGATCTGGCGGTATTCCACGCTTACGCCGGATTCCAGCTGGTGCAGCTGGGCCACGGCCAGCGGTGCCTCGCCCATGTCGATGCCCATGACGGTGGCGCCGCGCTGGGCCATGGCTTCACTGAGGATGCCACCGCCGCAACCGACGTCCAGCACCTTTTTGCCGGCCAGGTTGACGCGTTCGTCAATCCAGTTGACCCGCAGTGGGTTGATGTCATGCAGCGGCTTGAACTCGCTCTCACGGTCCCACCAGCGGTGGGCCAGGGCTTCGAATTTGGCGATTTCGGCGTGGTCGACGTTGCTCATGGTGAATCCTCTGAATCTGATAAATCGGTTTATTCGCTGTGCCCGCTGATGCGTTGGCCCCAGGCAATGGCCGTGGCGGTCAACTGTGCTTCATCCATGCGGGTCAATCGTCGGTCGTCGAGCAACTGCTTGCCGGCGACCCAAAGGTGTTTCACACAATCGCGACCGGTGGCGTAGATAAGCTGTGAGACCGGGTCGTAGATCGGTTGTTGCGCCAGCCCAGAAAGGTCGAAGGCGACGATATCCGCAGCCTTGCCGACTTCCAGCGAGCCGATCTGGCTGTCCAGGCCCATCGCCCGCGCGCCATTGAGGGTGGCCATGCGCAGCGCGCGATGGGCGTCCAGCGCGGTGGCCGAACCGGCGACGGCCTTGGCCAGCATCGCGGCCGTGCGGGTTTCGCCCAACAGGTCAAGGTCGTTGTTGCTGGCGGCGCCGTCAGTGCCTATAGCCACATTGACGCCAGCCTGCCACAGGCGTTCAACCGGACAGAAGCCGCTGGCCAGTTTAAGGTTCGATTCCGGGCAATGGATCACGCTGGTGTTGCTTTCTACCAGCAAAGCCAGGTCATCCTCGCTGATTTGGGTCATGTGAACGGCCTGGAAGCGCGGGCCCAGCAAGCCAAGGCGACCCAGGCGGGCCAGTGGCCGCTCGCCCGTCTGTTCCACGGCCTGCTGCACCTCGAAGGCGGTTTCGTGCACGTGCATATGGATTGCGGCGTCCAGCTCTTCAGCGATGATCCGGATCTTTTCCAGGTTGTCATCGTTGACGGTATAAGGCGCGTGGGGGCCGAACGTGATCTTGATGCGTGGATGATGCTTGAGGTCGCCGAACAGCTCGATGCCTTGGCGAATCGCCTCATCGGCGGTGATGGCGCCCGGGATCGGGAAGTCCAGGATCGGAATGGCGATCTGCGCGCGCATGCCGCTGTTGTGCACGCAATCGCTGGCGACCTTGGGGTAGAAATACATATCGGAGAAGCAAGTGATGCCGCCCTTGAGCTGCTCGGCGATGGCCAGATCGGTGCCATCGCGCACGAAGGCTTCATCGACCCACTTGGCCTCGGCGGGCCAGATGTGTTTTTCCAGCCAGGTCATCAATGGCAGGTCATCGGCCAGGCCGCGGAACAGGCTCATCGCCGCATGCCCGTGGGCGTTGATCAGTCCGGGGCTGAGCAGCATGCCCGGCAGTTCGCGCACTTCGCTCGCCTCAAGCTTCAATGCCGCCGCCCGCGGCCCGATAAACACGATGCAACCGTCGCGGATACCCAGGCCATGCTCCTTGAGCACTACGCCGGCGGGTTCGACGGGTACCAGCCAGGTCGGCAGCAGTAATAAGTCGAGCGGGGCGGCAGTGGGCGTCATCGCAGGCTTCTTCCTGGGCAGCTATAAAAGAAGGGCGAAGTATACCCGAGCGTCCCGGCGGGCGGATCGCTATAATCGGCGGCTTTTGTTCATGAGTACGGGGTTAAGGGATGCGCGACCGACTGTTGGCGGCGGAGAAGGTGAAGGCCATCGAGTGGCGTGATGGCGTGCTGCACCTGCTCGATCAGCGTGCATTGCCGGCCCGGGAAAGCTGGGTGACGTGCTCGACCGTCGACGAGGTGGCCGCCGCCATTCGCGCGAGGGTGGTGCGCGGCGCGGCGGCCATCGGTATCAGTGCAGCCTACGGCCTGGTCCTGGCTGCGCGCCAGCGCATTGCCGAGGGCGACGACTGGCAGGCTGCATGGGAAGAAGACTACGCATTGCTGGCCGATACGCGCCCCACCGCATCCAACCTGTTCTGGGCGTTGAAGTGCATGCGCGAGCGCCTTGACCGTCTCAAGCAACACGCCGACCCGTTGGCGGTGCTGGAAGCCGAAGCCATTGCGATTCATGAGAGCGATCGCGAAGCCAATGTGGTCATGGCCCAATTGGGCCTCGAGCGCATTCGCAAGCATCAGGGCAACGCCCAGGCGATCCTGACCCATGGCAACGCCGGCGCCCTTGCCTCCGGCGGTGTCGGCACGGCCCTCGGGGTGATCCGCGCGGCATTCCTGGAAGGCCTGGTCGAGCAGGTTTATGCCAATGAAACCCGGCCGTGGCTGCAAGGCTCGCGATTGACCGCCTGGGAGTTGGCCGGCGCCGGCGTTCCGGTCACGGTAAATGCCGACACTGCCGGGGCGCATATCCTCAAGACCAAAGGCGTCACCTGGGTGGTGGTCGGCGCGGACTGCATCGCGGCCAATGGCGATGTGATCAGCACGATCGGTACCTATCAACTGGCCGTTTGCGCCATGCACCACGGCGTACGCTTCATGGTGGTGGCGCCGAGCTCGACCGTCGATCTGATGATGGCTACCGGCGATGATGTGACCCTGGAAGAGCGTGACGGCGCTGAGTTGCTGGAGGTGAATGGCCAGCGGTTGGAGGCGCAGGTATTTAATCCGGCGTTCGATGTGACGCCGGCGGATCTGATTGATGTAATCGTGACCGAAAAAGGTGTGGTGGAGCGGCCGGATACTGCCAAGCTGGCCAGGTTGATGTGCCGTAAGCGGCTGCATTGAGGGCTGTGGTGTCTGTGCCATTGCTATCGGGGGCAAGCCCCCTCCCACAGGTTTGACTGTGTTCACAATTCAAGTGTGGGAGGGGGCTTGCCCCCGATTGGCCCTCAAAGTCAATAAAAGTCCCGGATTTGCCCTCAAAAAACAGCACCACCCCACCTCTGAGCCTCTCTCGTCCCCCTCAAGCCTGTCATTCATCAAATTACTAGCCTCCATGCGCATCAGGGGGATAGGTGCGTGGCGGCGATTGTGATAACATCCGGCGGTTTCCAGGGCTGCCCCGAGGGGTGGTCCATAACGTGCAGATCCGTGTCATAACTCGTTGATTTGTCGTAAGTCGTTGTCAGGCACCGTGCCGGCAGCGGCGAGCTTTGTTCGTCCCGAATGGATGTAACGAAGTTTCACCCGAAAAAGGAATCAGGCTTCTCATGGGCGAACTGGCCAAAGAAATCCTCCCGGTCAATATCGAAGACGAGCTGAAACAGTCCTACCTCGACTACGCGATGAGCGTCATTGTCGGTCGGGCACTGCCTGATGCGCGCGACGGCTTGAAGCCCGTGCACCGGCGTGTGCTGTTCGCGATGAGCGAGCTGGGTAACGACTGGAACAAGCCGTACAAGAAATCTGCCCGTGTTGTCGGTGACGTGATCGGTAAGTATCACCCCCACGGCGACACTGCGGTGTACGACACCATCGTTCGGATGGCCCAGCCGTTTTCCCTGCGCTACCTGCTGGTAGACGGCCAGGGCAACTTCGGTTCGGTCGACGGCGACAACGCCGCGGCCATGCGATACACCGAAGTGCGCATGACCAAGCTGGCGCACGAACTGCTGGCCGATCTGCATAAAGAAACCGTGGACTGGGTGCCGAACTACGACGGCACCGAAATGATCCCGGCCGTTATGCCCACCCGTATTCCCAACCTGCTGGTCAACGGTTCCAGCGGTATCGCCGTGGGCATGGCCACCAACATCCCGCCGCACAACCTCGGTGAAGTCATCGACGGTTGTCTGGCCCTCATCGACAACCCCGAGCTGACCGTCGATGAGCTGATGCAATACATCCCCGGCCCGGACTTCCCGACCGCCGCGATCATCAACGGTCGCGCCGGCATCATCGAAGCCTACCGCACCGGTCGCGGGCGCATTTACATGCGCGCCCGCTCGATCATCGAGGACATCGACAAGGTCGGTGGCCGCCAGCAGATCGTCATCACCGAACTCCCGTACCAGCTGAACAAAGCGCGTCTGATCGAGAAGATTGCCGAGCTGGTTAAAGAGAAGAAGCTCGAAGGCATCACCGAACTGCGCGACGAGTCCGACAAGGACGGTATGCGCGTAGTCATCGAGCTGCGTCGTGGCGAAGTGCCCGAGGTGATCCTCAACAACCTCTACGCCCAGACCCAGCTGCAAAGCGTGTTTGGTATCAACGTGGTTGCCCTGATCGATGGCCGCCCACGCATCCTGAACCTCAAGGATCTGCTGGAAGCCTTCGTACGTCACCGCCGTGAAGTGGTCACCCGTCGTACCGTGTTCGAATTGCGCAAGGCCCGCGAGCGCGGCCACATCCTGGAAGGCCAGGCGGTTGCGCTGTCGAACATCGACCCGGTAATCGCCCTGATCAAGGCATCGCCGACGCCGTCGGAAGCCAAGGAAGCCCTGATCAAGATGCCGTGGGAATCCAGCGCCGTGGTGGCCATGGTTGAACGCGCCGGCGCTGATTCCTGCCGCCCCGAGACCTTGGACCCGCAGTACGGTCTGCGTGACGGCAAGTATTTCCTGTCGCCGGAACAGGCCCAGGCCATCCTGGAGCTGCGCCTGCACCGCCTGACCGGGCTGGAGCACGAGAAGCTGCTGGCCGAGTACCAGGAGATCCTCAACCAGATTGGCGAGTTGATCCGCATCCTCAACAGCGCCGTGCGCCTGATGGAAGTGATCCGCGAAGAACTCGAAGTGATCCGCGCCGAATACGGCGACGTACGCCGCACCGAAATCCTCGATGCGCGCCTCGACCTGACCCTGGGTGACATGATCCCGGAAGAAGAGCGCGTGGTGACCATCTCCCACGGTGGCTATGCCAAGACCCAGCCGCTGGCGGCGTACCAGGCCCAGCGTCGTGGTGGTAAAGGTAAATCGGCTACCGGCGTCAAGGATGAGGACTACATCGCTCACCTGCTGGTCGCCAACAGTCACACCACGCTGCTGCTGTTCTCCAGCAAGGGCAAGGTGTACTGGCTGAAGACCTACGAAATCCCGGAAGCCTCTCGTGCCGCCCGTGGGCGTCCACTGGTCAACCTGCTGCCGCTGGACAGTGATGAATACATCACCACCATGCTGCCGGTCGAGAACTACACCGAAGGTCACTTCATCTTCATGGCCACCGCCATGGGCACCGTGAAGAAGACCCCGCTGGAATCCTTCAGCCGTCAACGCAGCGTGGGCCTGATCGCCCTGGAGCTGGATGAAGGCGACGTGCTGATCTCTGCCGCGATCACCGATGGCGAGCGCGAAGTCATGCTGTTCTCCGACGGCGGCAAGGTCACGCGCTTCAAGGAATCCGACGTTCGCGCCATGGGCCGTACCGCCCGCGGCGTGCGCGGCATGCGCCTGCCGGAAGGGCAGAAGCTGATCTCCATGTTGATCCCGGAAGAAGGCAGCCAGATCCTTACCGCGTCCGAGCGTGGCTACGGCAAGCGCACCGCCATCAGCGAGTTCCCGGAGTACAAGCGTGGCGGCCAGGGCGTGATTGCCATGGTCAGCAACGACCGCAACGGCCGTCTGGTCGGCGCGGTGCAGGTGCTCGACGGCGAGGAGATCATGTTGATTTCCGACCAGGGCACCCTGGTCCGTACCCGCGTGGCGGAAGTATCGAGCCTGGGCCGTAACACCCAGGGCGTGACCCTGATCAAGCTGGCCAAGGATGAAAAACTGGTCGGCCTTGAGCGTGTGCAGGAGCCTTCGGAAGTTGAGGGCGAAGCGCTCGAAGGTGAGGAATTCGACGGCGAGGTGATCGCAGCCGGCGATGACAACGTCGACGAGCCAACCCTCGATGCTGCCGCAGACGAAGAAGAACCGCAGGAATAAGCGGACACACAGGGGGCGGATGAAGATTCGCCCCCTTGTTGTTTGTCCCCTTTGAAATATAACGCCGCCCCCTGTAGGAGCTAGCTTGCTCGCGAAAATCGCCAACGATGACGCGGGCTGCCTGATACGCCCTTGCGCTATCGGGTTTTTCGCGAGCAAGCTCGCCCCAGCAGTGTTTGATTTCAGTCCCACCAGATCAGAGAGATTGGATGTGAGCAAGAGAGCCTATAACTTCTGTGCCGGTCCCGCGGCGCTTCCTGAAGCAGTCCTGCAGCGCGCGCAGGCTGAACTCCTCGACTGGCATGGAAAAGGCCTCTCCGTGATGGAAATGAGCCATCGCAGCGATGAGTTCGTGTCCATCGCCACCAAGGCCGAGCAGGATCTGCGCGACTTGCTGGACATCCCCTCCCACTACAAAGTGCTGTTCCTGCAGGGCGGCGCGAGCCAGCAGTTCGCCCAGATCCCGCTGAACCTGCTGCCCGAAGGCGGCACGGCCGACTATATCGACACCGGTATCTGGGGTCAGAAGGCCATTGAAGAAGCCTCCCGCTACGGTCACGTCAATGTGGCAGGCACCGCCAAGCCTTATGACTACTTCGCCATTCCTGGTCAGAACGAATGGAAACTGTCCAAGGATGCGGCCTACGTGCACTACGTCGCCAATGAAACCATCGGCGGCCTACAATTCGACTGGGTGCCGCAAGTGGGCGATGTCCCACTGGTGTGCGACATGTCCTCGGACATCCTCTCGCGCCCCATCGATGTGTCCAAGTACGGCATGATCTACGCCGGTGCGCAGAAAAACATCGGCCCGAGCGGCATCCTGGTCAATATCATCCGCGAAGACCTGCTCGGCCGCGCGCGCTCGGTGTGCCCGACCATGCTCAACTACAAGGTCGCGGCCGATAATGGCTCGATGTACAACACCCCGCCGGCATTCGCCTGGTACCTGTCCGGCCTGGTGTTCGAATGGCTCAAGGAGCAGGGCGGCGTGGCTGCCATGGGCAAGCTCAACGAAGTGAAGAAGCGCACCTTGTACGACTTCATCGACGCCAGCGGCCTGTACAGCAACCCGATCAACCTCGCCAATCGCTCATGGATGAACGTGCCATTCCGCCTGGCTGACGACCGCCTGGACAAGCCGTTCCTGGCCGGTGCCGACGAGCGCGGCCTGCTGAACCTCAAGGGTCACCGTTCGGTCGGTGGCATGCGCGCCTCCATCTACAACGCCGTCGACATCCACGCCATCAACGCGCTGGTTGCCTACATGGCAGAGTTCGAAAAGGAACACGGCTAATGTCTGAGCAAGAACTCAAGGCCCTGCGGGTACGCATCGACAGCCTGGACGAGAAAGTCCTCGAGCTGATCAGCGAGCGCGCACGCTGCGCCCAGGAAGTGGCCCGGGTGAAAATGGCGTCCCTGGCGGAAGGCGAGGTGCCGGTGTTCTACCGGCCCGAGCGCGAGGCTCAGGTGCTCAAGCGCGTGATGGAGCGCAACAAGGGGCCGCTGGGCAACGAAGAGATGGCGCGGTTGTTCCGTGAAATCATGTCCTCGTGCCTGGCGCTGGAGCAGCCGCTGAAAGTGGCGTACCTCGGCCCGGAAGGCACCTTCACCCAAGCGGCGGCCATGAAACATTTCGGCCATGCCGTGATCAGCAAGCCAATGGCGGCGATCGACGAAGTGTTCCGCGAAGTGGCGGCCGGTGCGGTGAATTTTGGCGTGGTGCCGGTGGAAAACTCCACCGAAGGCGCGGTCAACCACACGCTGGACAGCTTCCTGGAACACGACATGGTGATCTGTGGCGAGGTCGAGCTGCGCATCCACCACCACCTGCTGGTGGGCGAAAACACCAAGACCGACAGCATCAGCCGTATCTATTCCCACGCCCAGTCCCTGGCTCAGTGCCGCAAGTGGCTGGACGCCCATTACCCGAACGTCGAGCGCGTGGCGGTCTCCAGCAATGCCGAGGCGGCCAAGCGGGTCAAGGGCGAGTGGAACTCGGCGGCGATTGCCGGCGATATGGCGGCGGGCCTGTACGGGCTCACGCGCCTGGCCGAGAAAATCGAGGACCGTCCGGACAACTCCACGCGCTTCCTGATGATCGGCAGCCAGGAAGTGCCGCCCACCGGCGACGACAAGACCTCCATCATCGTCTCCATGAGCAACAAGCCCGGTGCGCTGCATGAGCTGCTGGTGCCGTTCCACGACAACGGGATTGACCTGACGCGCATCGAGACGCGTCCTTCGCGCAGTGGTAAATGGACCTACGTGTTCTTTATCGACTTCATCGGGCATCACCGTGACCCACTGGTCAAAGGTGTGCTGGAGAAAATCAGCCAGGAGGCCGTGGCACTCAAGGTGCTGGGCTCTTACCCGAAAGCGGTTTTGTGAGGCTTTGACATGAGTGGCAACTTCCTCGCCCTGGCGCAGCCGGGCGTGCAACAACTCTCGCCTTACGTTCCGGGCAAGCCTGTGGACGAGTTGGCGCGTGAGTTGAATCTGGATCCGTCCAAAATCGTCAAGCTGGCGAGTAACGAAAACCCGCTGGGCCCGAGCCCCAAAGTGTTGGCGGCGATTCGGGAAGAGTTGGCCGAGCTGACCCGTTATCCCGACGGCAACGGCTTTGCCCTCAAGTCGTTGCTGGCGCAAAAGTGTCGGGTCGAGCTGAACCAGGTGACCCTGGGCAACGGCTCCAACGACATCCTCGAGCTGGTCGGCCGGGCCTACCTGGCACCGGGCCTGAACGCGGTGTTCAGTGAGCATGCATTCGCGGTCTACCCGATCGTCACCCAGGCCGTAGGCGCCGATGCACGGGTGATTCCGGCAAAGGACTGGGGGCACGACCTGCCGGCGATGCTGGCCGCAATCGATGCGCAAACCCGCGTGGTGTTTATCGCCAACCCGAATAACCCGACGGGCACCTGGTTCGATGAGCAGGCCTTGAACGAATTCCTGCAGGACGTGCCCGAGCATGTCCTCGTGGTGCTGGACGAGGCTTATATCGAGTACGCCGAAGGCAGCGACCTGCCGGATGGACTGGCCTTCCTGGCGGCCTATCCGAACCTGCTGGTGTCGCGCACCTTCTCCAAGGCCTACGGCCTGGCGTCGCTGCGGGTTGGCTATGGTTTGTCCAGCGCGGTAGTCGCTGATGTGCTGAACCGTGTGCGCCAACCGTTCAACGTTAACAGTCTGGCCCTGTCGGCGGCCTGCGCGGCGTTGAACGATGCCGATTACCTCGAGGAAAGCCGTCGCCTCAACGAGCGCGGCATGCAGCAATTGCAGGACGGTTTTCGCGAGTTGGGCCTGGGCTGGATTGCGTCCAGGGGCAACTTTATCTGCGTCGACCTCGGCCAGGTAGCCGCCCCGGTCTTCCAGGGTTTGCTGCGCGAAGGCGTGATCGTGCGCCCGGTGGCCAATTACGGCATGCCCAATCACCTGCGCGTCACCATCGGTTTGCCGGCTGAGAACAGCCGCTTCCTGGAGGCGTTGGCCAAGGTTCTGGCCCGTGGTTGATGTCACTGCATTGCAACCTGCTGTGCCTATGATCGGTCGCCTGGTGGTGGTTGGTCTTGGGTTGATCGGTGGATCCTTCGCCAAAGGCCTGCGCGAGAGCGGCCTGTGCGGCGAAGTGGTCGGCGTGGACCTGGACCCGCAATCGCGCAAGCTGGCGGTGGAGCTGGGGGTGGTGGATCGCTGCGAGGCGGACCTGGCCATCGCTTGCCAGGGTGCCGACGTGATCCAGCTGGCCGTGCCGATCCTGGCCATGGAAAAGCTGTTGGCGATTTTGGCCGGCCTGGATTTGGGCAGCGCGATCCTCACGGATGTCGGCAGCGCCAAGGGCAACGTGGTGCGCGCGGCGCAACTGGCGTTTGGTGAAATGCCACCGCGTTTCGTGCCCGGCCATCCGATTGCCGGCTCCGAGCAGAGTGGGGTGGAAGCGTCCAACGCCCAGCTGTTTCGTCGGCACAAAGTGATCCTGACGCCGCTTGCGCAGACCGATCCTGCAGCCTTGGCCGTGGTGGACCGGTTGTGGCGCGAGTTGGGGGCGGATGTGGAGCATATGCAGGTCGAGCGTCACGACGAAGTGCTGGCGGCGACCAGCCATCTGCCCCATCTGTTGGCATTCGGCCTGGTGGATTCATTGGCCAAGCGCAACGAGAACCTGGAGATTTTCCGCTATGCCGCCGGCGGCTTCCGCGACTTCACGCGGATTGCCGGCAGCGACCCGGTGATGTGGCACGACATCTTCCTCGCCAATCGTGAAGCGGTGTTGCGTACCCTCGATACCTTCCGCAGCGACCTCGACGCCTTGCGCGACGCCGTGGATGCAGGCGATGGCCATCAACTGTTGGGTGTGTTCACCCGTGCGCGGGTGGCGCGTGAACACTTCAGCAAGATCCTGGCGCGGCGCGCCTATATGGAAACCGCAGTGAATGCCGACGAACTGACCTTCATCGCCCGTCCAGGTGGCCGCTTGAGCGGGCGCATTCGGGTGCCGGGTGACAAGTCGATCTCCCATCGCTCGATCATGCTGGGCTCATTGGCTGATGGCGCGACCGAAGTGGAAGGCTTCCTTGAAGGTGAGGACGCCCTGGCGACCTTGCAGGCATTTCGCGACATGGGCGTGGTGATTGAAGGGCCGCACCACGGCCGCGTGACGATTCATGGTGTGGGCTTGCACGGCTTGAAACCGGCGCCGGGGCCGATCTACCTGGGCAATTCCGGCACGTCCATGCGCCTGTTGTCCGGGTTGCTGGCGGCACAGCGCTTCGACAGCGTGCTGACGGGCGATGCCTCGCTGTCCAGGCGCCCGATGAGCCGCGTGGCCAAGCCGTTGCGGGACATGGGTGCAGTGATCGAGACCGGGCCGCGAGGGTGCCCGCCGCTGACCATACGCGGTGGCCAGGCACTCAAAGGCATCAATTATGTACTGCCGATGGCCAGTGCCCAGGTGAAATCCTGTGTGTTGCTGGCCGGACTGTATGCCGAAGGTAAAACCGCAGTGACCGAGCCTGCACCGACCCGCGACCACACCGAGCGCATGCTGCGCGGTTTTGGTTACCCGGTGACCGTGGAGGGCGCGACGGCGTCGGTCGAATCCGGGCATACGTTGACCGCTACCCATATAGAAGTGCCGGGGGATATTTCCTCCTCGGCATTTTTCCTGGTGGCGGCCACGATTGCCGAGGGTTCCGAGTTGTTGCTCGAACATGTCGGTATCAATCCGACCCGCACCGGGGTGATCGATATTCTGCGCCTGATGGGCGCGGACATTACCCTGGAAAACCCGCGTGAAGTGGGTGGCGAGCCGGTGGCCGACTTGCGTGTACGCGCCGCTGTGCTCAAAGGCATCGAGATTCCCGAAGCGCTGGTGCCGCTGGCGATCGATGAATTTCCCGTGCTGTTCGTCGCCGCCGCCTGCGCCGAGGGGCGCACCGTGTTGCGCGGTGCCGAGGAGCTGCGGGTGAAGGAATCCGATCGCATCCAGGTCATGGCCGACGGTCTGTTGGCGCTGGGTGTGAAGTGTGAACCGACATCTGATGGGATTATCATTGATGGCGGCCCGATAGGCGGCGGCGACGTGCATGCCCATGGCGATCACCGCATCGCCATGGCATTGAGCGTGGCGTCGTTGCGAGCGGCGGCGCCGATTCGTATCCGTGACTGCGCCAACGTCGCTACATCTTTTCCGAACTTTCTTACACTGTGTGCCCATGTCGGCATGCGTGTAGCCCAAGAGGCTCAATTGTGAATATCAAAGCACCGGTGATTACCATCGATGGGCCAAGCGGCTCGGGCAAAGGCACGATCGCCGGCATTCTGGCCAAGCGTCTTGGCTGGTGCCTGCTCGATTCCGGCGCGCTGTATCGCCTGCTGGCCTTCGCTGCGCGCAACCATGGCGTCGACCTGACCAACGAAGAATCCCTGAAGCTGCTGGCGGCGCACCTTGATGTCCAGTTCGTCGGCGCGACGGAAGGTCATCCCCAGCGGATCATCCTCGAAGGCGACGATGTGACCGACGACCTGCGTAACGAACAAGTCGGTTCCTGGGCCTCCCAGGTTGCCGCGTTGCCGGCCGTGCGTGACGCATTGCTGCAGCGCCAGCGCGCGTTTCAGGAGCCGCCGGGCCTGGTCGCCGACGGCCGTGACATGGGCACGGTGGTGTTTCCCGAGGCGCCGCTGAAGATTTTCCTGACCGCCAGCGCCGAGGAACGTGCTCGCCGCCGTTACTTGCAGTTGAAGGGCAAAGTCGATGGTGTTAGTCTGTCGAGTCTGCTAGATGAGATCCGTGCACGCGATGAGCGTGATACCCAGCGTGCGGTAGCCCCGCTCAAGCCGGCGGCTGACGCCATACAGCTGGATTCCACGGAGTTGTCCATCGAGCAGGTGCTGGAACGCATCATGAGCGAGATCGCCATTCGCGATATCGCCGGGTGACCAAGAAGGCTGCAGGGGACCAGTCATAGTCCTGTGGTGCTTCTTCTAATTGAAACTGACCCATACCGTCTGGGGTGTGGAGATGGGCGTATTCTTCGCCCTTATCAACAGGAATTAAAATGAGCGAAAGCTTTGCGGAACTCTTTGAAGAAAGCCTAAAAACCCTGAACCTTCAGGCAGGCTCCATCATCACCGGTGTTATCGTTGATATCGATTACCAAGCTCGCTGGGTAACCGTTCACGCTGGTCTGAAGTCTGAAGCTCTGATCCCGCTGGAACAGTTCTACAACGATGCTGGTGATCTGACAATCAATGTCGGTGACGAAGTTCACGTTGCTCTGGACTCGGTTGAAGACGGTTTCGGTGAAACCAAGCTGTCCCGTGAAAAAGCCAAGCGCGCTGAATGCTGGATTGTTCTCGAAGCAGCCTTCGCAGCTGAAGAAGTGGTCAAGGGCGTTATCAACGGTAAGGTTAAAGGCGGCTTCACTGTCGACGTTAACGGCATCCGTGCGTTCCTGCCAGGTTCTTTGGTCGACGTTCGTCCTGTGCGTGACACCACGCACCTGGAAGGCAAAGAACTCGAATTCAAGGTCATCAAGCTCGACCAGAAACGCAACAACGTTGTCGTTTCCCGTCGCAGCGTCCTGGAAGCAGAGAACTCCGCCGAGCGTGAAGCTCTGCTGGAATCCCTGCAGGAAGGCCAACAAGTCAAAGGTATCGTCAAGAACCTCACCGATTACGGCGCATTCGTCGATCTGGGTGGCGTCGATGGCCTGCTGCACATTACCGACATGGCTTGGAAGCGTATCAAGCATCCATCGGAAATCGTCAACGTTGGCGACGAGATCGATGTCAAGGTTCTGAAATACGATCGCGAACGCAACCGTGTTTCCCTGGGCCTGAAGCAACTGGGTGAAGATCCATGGGTCGCTATCAAAGCCCGTTACCCAGAAAGCACCCGCGTGACCGCGCGTGTTACCAACCTGACCGACTACGGCTGCTTCGCTGAGCTGGAAGAAGGCGTGGAAGGCCTGGTACACGTTTCCGAAATGGACTGGACCAACAAGAACATCCACCCTTCGAAAGTCGTACAAGTCGGCGACGAAGTGGAAGTTATGGTTCTGGACATCGACGAAGAGCGTCGTCGTATCTCCCTGGGCATCAAGCAGTGCAAATCTAACCCATGGGAAGATTTCTCTGGCCAGTTCAACAAGGGCGATAAAATCTCCGGCACCATCAAGTCGATCACCGATTTCGGTATCTTCATTGGTCTGGACGGCGGCATCGACGGCCTGGTTCACCTGTCCGACATCTCCTGGAACGAAGTTGGCGAAGAAGCTGTTCGTCGTTTCAAGAAGGGCGACGAGCTGGACACCGTTATCCTGTCGGTTGACCCAGAGCGCGAGCGCATCTCCCTGGGCATCAAGCAACTGGAAAGCGATCCGTTCTCCGAGTACGTACAAGAGAACGACAAAGGCGCCATCGTTAAAGGTACAGTGAAAGAAGTTGACGCCAAAGGCGCCATCATCACCCTGGCCGACGATATCGAAGCGACTCTGAAAGCCTCCGAAATCAGCCGTGACCGCGTTGAAGACGCGCGCAACGTTCTGAAAGAAGGCCAGGAAGTAGAAGCCAAGATCATCAGCGTTGACCGCAAGAGCCGCGTAATCCAACTCTCCATCAAGTCGAAAGACGAAGTGGAAGAGAAAGAAGCTATCCAGAGTCTGAAAGAAACTCCGGCAGCTGCAACTGGCGAGACCACCATGGCCTCCCTGCTGCGCGAAGCAATGGCTAAGCAGAACTAAGTTCTGTAAGGCTGTAGAAAAAGGGCGACTTCGGTCGCCCTTTTTTGTGCCTGTTGGTTCAGTCTGATGAGGCTTGCAGTTTGTAATTCAGTAGCGCTCCAGTGAATAGCGCTGGCACGCTTGCTTGAATGATGGATTTATTCGCGGGCCGATTGTTCACGAAAGACGAAGTACTTGCATGTGAAAAAACTAAAAAAAGCGACAACTATGATTGCAAAAATTTGAACAAGTTGATGAGGGTAAAGTAACTTGTCGACAAGTAGATACAGAAGTATAAAGTTTATGAGATACCCGGTTAAATGCATCTGTATGTATCGAATCAAGGCGCCTCGATTTTTTCTCTGAGAAAACGTCCATCTGTAATTGAACGTATAACTGGTGAGAACACCTATTATATAAATCAGCGTCATCGCCAGCTTTTCACCACTTCCGCAATACACGAGCAATAAGTAGCCCAGGTAAAGCAGGGCGTTATTGGTCAGGCCAACAATCCCATAACGTATCAATTGTGAAAAAGCGGGTGAGGCAAAAAAGCTCATTTTGGCCTTCATTCTTTTTCGAGGCTTAATGTAGATCGAGATGTTTGTTTGCGCGCGCCAAATGTGTCTTCAGATAAATCGAATGTTTTACGTCCTACAATATACAGGGGGCGGTTTTTGGTCTGGTCAAAGGTTTTACCGACATAGATGCCAACAATGCCCTGGATTGAAATGACAATGCCACCAATAAAGAACGTAGAAACCATCAGACTGGTCCAGCCTTGTACAACGGCTCCGTGTAGCATTGTGGTGAAAATCAGGTACGCCCCAAAGATAAATGCCAATGCCGCCATCGTGAAGCCTAGCTTCACCGCAAGCCGAAGTGGTTTGTCTGAATAGGCAATTATTGTCTCCATCGCCAGGTTCCACAGCTTTGAAAACGTATAGGTGCTTTTTCCATCCAGGCGTTCTGCGTGCGAGATTTCAATCCCTGTGCTGGAGAAGCCTGTCCAATGAACCAGTGCACCAAAAAAGCGAAGTTGCTCACGCATTTGGCAGAGGTTATCGACTACTTTCCGCGAAATAATACGGAAGTTTCCGCTGTCGCCATTATATTCAAAGTCCGCCAGGTAGCTGAACGTTTTGTAGAACAGCCAAGAGGTGAATCTCTTAAGAAGCGGATCACTCCGCTTCCCTCTTAAGGCTAGGACGATATCGTAACCTTCCTGCGCCTTGGCATAGAGGCGAGGAATCTCTTCAGGGCGATCCTGAAGGTCGCAATCCATCACAACGACCCATTGGCCACGGCAAGCATCCAGGCCTGCAGTGATTCCATAGTGCTGGCCAAAGTTTCGACTCAACTGGATGCCACGTACTCTCGGGTCTGCCTCGGCGAGGCGCTCTATAATTTGCCATGAGCGATCACCCCCGCAGTCCTCTATCAATACGATTTCGAAATCGAATGAGATTTCCTCGAGGGCGGATTTCAGGCGTAAGTAAAGCTCGTCGAGTGAGTTTTCAGCTTTGTAAACCGGAACGATCACCGAGATATGAGGTGGCGTCAATTTGGCAGGCATAATATTTTGGTCTTGTTAGTGTGTGGGGTAGGCGAATGGTTACCAAAATTTCGCATTGAAAAAAAGCTCTTGCTTGTAAAAGAATATTCCAAAAAGTGCATGCAAGAAAAACAGCGCCAGACAGAGTGAGTATTTTACTTTGTCTACGTCGCGGATAGTCAGGTGTTGTCTGTTTTTAAATAGAAAAGCGACAGAGAACAGAAATACCAGATAGAGCCCCATTTGTCCGCTCCACCAGAAGTTCCCATCGTACATTCTCGATCCACTTTCTGCGAAGAAGTAGGTCAGCACCAGACCCATCAATAGGCAGCAGCAGGAAAAAACGACCGCTTTGTCTTGTATGAAAGCTCTTGGGTAGAATAAAAAAGTCAGCAGCGGAAACGCGATCGATAGAATCAGCTTCGGAAATAGGAAGTCCGAATAGTGAGCCATGGTCTCGAAGGGTAGAACAACAATATGGCTTTCAGTGCCACCAGTGGCTTGTGAAAGGTCCTGGAAGAAAAACGTTTGAAAGAACTGCAGGCCTAGCAACGTGATGATGGGGAGGAAAAACGCGAGATAGATATACTTGTTCGTGAGTGCTGACTTGAGCTGCTGGGTGACTAGCAGGAAAAGCACAAAGGCGGGGAGCACGATCATCAAGAAATTGGGCTTTGAAATCCCGCTGAGGAACAAAGCGAAAGCGAGTGCGAGGCCGTTGGATAAATTGTTGTGCTGTGGACTGTCTACAGACTTGAGTGCATAGCAGAACGCCAGGAGAGACAGGGGCTTCAACAGCAACATGGTAGGGCTGTGATAAATGCTTATCCCTATGTAGCCGAAGTAAAGGTGCTGATCAACAGCGAAGAAAAGTTGTAAAGGCGTGATGATGAGCAAGCAGACCGAGAAAAAGATAGCGATCAGCGCGGACGTGTGCGCTTTCAAAATGTTGTAATTTAAAACCGCAAGGAAAAAAATCGAAAGCACTATGACCAGTGTTGACGCCTGCGGGTAACTGATGGCAAGTGCTTTTTTGGAGAGTATGGTGAGCAGGTGATAAAGCGGGTGAGGCAATATTAATTTTTGACCATTCTCCATGTCGCTTGCCCACTTTAGGTGAGTGACATAGTCGAACGCATTTGTAGAGAGTGTGCTGATAAGAGGCTCAAATAAAATAACGCAAATTCCCAGGAGTATTGCGTAGGCCACTAAGTGAGTGATGCGCTTTGAGTGAGGTGTGTCGACTGTCGTTCCAGTGCGCTCCCTGCTATTTTTTTTAATTGGTTTAGCAGGTTTAAATAACGTCATTGCTGCTGCATCCCTTTGGCTTTCTTCGTGAAAATACGGACCGGATAAACTTAGAGTAATTATACCTGCTGAGCGATGATGATGCGCTCTTTGCTGGCTTCTCATTGTATGGGGTTGCGACCCGATAGCGTCAGCGCCGTCACTGCGCTGACCTGTCCGTGCATGCCTGGGCGATGTCGATTCGCGAGTGACGTGGTTTACGACTGTCTATAGTCATTTGTAGCCGCGTTTTATTTAGCCGCTGGGGCGAATCGGGATCCGCGGGACGTCCGTGCTTGTAGCCGGGGAGGGGGCATGCCCTTTTCGGAGAGCGTATTTCGACACGTCCCGTGAGTGATGCAAAGAGAAGCAGGCGATCCATAGCGACTTCCTGCCGGTGCTGAAATCAAGTGAATCAAATACCCAGAACTAACGCGTACGTCACAAGGTCACAAGTGGCTATAGTCTTTAACTACTCCACCGTGTCGATTCAATAAGGGGTTGAATGAACAGGTTTATTGTAGTGCTGGCAGTGCTGATGCTTGCAGGTTGCTCCGCAACCAGCGCCAAGACTCATGCGACGCGGGGCGGCAGCGGTATTGAGATCGACTGCTCGGGTTTGGGGAACAAATGGGAAAAGTGCGAAGCGCGTGCGATGCGTGAGTGCAAAGCGCAAGGTTATAAAGTCATCGCCCGGTCCAGTGAAGCCAAGGATGACGCCGAAGACTACCCGTTCGGCTGGAACCCGGCTGGCGCGATTACGCGCACGATGTTGGTGACCTGTAATTGACGATTTGGGCGTTCACGGCTGTATTGGAGTAGGCGCGCAGATAAGTTGGTATATGGGCTGTTCAAAATCATCAGGTCATGCTAAAACCTTCGAAGCGATTTTCCTAGCTGCTTGAAAAAGAAGGGAAAAATATGACGAAGTCGGAGTTGATCGAACGAATTGTCACCCATCAAGGGCTGCTCTCATCCAAGGATGTCGAGTTGGCTATCAAGACTATGCTTGAGCAAATGTCCCAATGCCTGGCCACTGGAGATCGTATAGAAATCCGCGGCTTCGGCAGCTTTTCGCTGCATTACCGTGCACCGCGAGTGGGGCGTAACCCCAAGACTGGCCAGTCCGTCAGTCTTGACGGGAAGTTCGTACCTCATTTCAAACCCGGTAAAGAGTTGCGCGACCGAGTTAATGAAGATGAGGAAGAGGGCATCTGATTGTTTGCCAGGAGTATGTTATGCGTCAGTTCAAGCGTATTTTTACTGTCATCATTGCTGCAATCGTTGCTCTCGCAATTGTAGGCTTTGTGCTTGAAAACCAACAGTCAGCCTCGCTTTCGTTCTTGGGGTGGTCCTCCGCCGCACTGCCTGTTTCAGTATTCGTTACATTGGCACTGATACTCGGAATGTTACTGGGCCCAGTGCTGTTCCTGCTTTTCAAGCCTAGGCAGGGCCGAAGGAAGATGCCGGCGTCGTGACCTGGATCCGCTCCGTTCAGAGGGGAAAAATTACCAGTGGCGGGGGGCTGTGTGCCGTTTGTCGGATCAGTCTGGTCGTTTTTCATGTCGAAAACGCTGATTTACACCCTATAAATGAATATCAGAATTTAAAGCGGCAGCTTTTTTGGTAGCCGCTGCGGGTCGAATCTATTTTTCGATTAATGATAATGACAGTGTTTAAGGGGAACGGCTGCGCGTTGCTAGCTCTGCGGAAATATCCTACGCGCAGGCCGGAAGCGTCTCATTGACTTGTCAAGTCTTGCAATGTAGCGAAGAGATGGCAAAATGCAACATATTCTCGAGAACAGTCATTTTGTGCGCTCAAGGCCAGGCAGCGAAGCTGGGCCTCGTTGGGCGGTTGATGGAAAAATCACGCAAGATAGTCTGCATAACGAGCCCGCAGTTTCTCATTGAAGGCAGGTTTTTGTTGTGAGTAGTAGCTTCCGCGCCCCCCCTGTGCCCTCGACTGGTGAAGTCGACCTCTTTGCGCTATCTCAAATCGTCTGGCGACAGAAAAAAACAGTCCTGATAACCACTGCAGGCGTGGCGCTGCTCGCAGCGGCATACGCATTCCTGGCGACTCCTGAATATCAGGTAAGCAGTGTTCTAAGGCCTGCCGCAATCAATGAACTGGACGCCTTGAATCGTTCAGAAGTTTACAAGCTACCACCGAGTGAAGCACTTCTGAAAGTTGGGGCTTCCCTTGAATCCTATGAAACCCGATTGAATTTTTTCAGGGCTAATCAGCAACTCTTCAGCGAGTTTGAACGTCCAGGACGTACCCTTGAGCAGAGCTTTGAAGAGTTTAACCGTAATTCGATCAATTTGATTGTGCCGGACTTGAAGAAAGCTGAGTCACTGAGCGCATACATCAAACTTGAAATGAATTATCCGCAAGGCGTCGATGGTGTAAAAATTCTGAACGACTTCGTTCAGTATGCAATTGCCAGCGAGCGTAAGCAAATAGCCGCCGATATGGATGTCATTGTCAAAAACCGGCTTAACGAAATCACCGGTAAGTTTAATGCTGCGCGAGCCAGTTATGAAACCGACAAGGAAGCAAAAATAGCTTCATTGCTTGAAGCCGATAATCTGAAGCGCGCGCAACTGTTGGATGAATTGAAGGCTTTACGTGCCCAGTTGAAGACATTGCGTACCGATCGCATGTCGCAACTGTCTGAGGCAATCGGTATTGCCAAATCACTGGGCATTAACAAGCCTACGACGCCCTCTTCGTTGGGAGACGCTGAGCGCGCAAGTTCAAACAGCGTGATGCGCACTGAGGTGAACAACCAGCAGATACCTCTTTATTTCATGGGGGTAGAGGCGCTGGAGGCAGAAAAGCGAGCACTCAATCAACGAAACTCCGATGACTTCGCTGAGGCGCGCATCGCGCAAATCGCCAAAGAACTCCAGCTGCTTCAATCCAACCGTCAAGTTGAAGTACTCAATCGCCGCGAAAACGAAGATATTTTCCTGGCCGGGGTTGAGCCGCTGAGAGCGGAAATGGCGCGTTTGCGGAATTTGAATATCGATATGAGCCGCATAAAGTTAGTGGCTATCGACCGAGCCGCTATGGAACCGTTGAGCGCAATAAAGCCCAAGAAGTCGCTAATTATTATAGGCGGTGTTATTGCGGGTTTGGTTCTCGGTATTGCCCTGGTGTTGTTCTCCAATGTTTTTCGCTCCAAGAAGCTCGCGTAGAGGTGATTGCTGAAGCGCACCTTGCTAGCTAGAGCCTGCAAAAACGCGCTCCACCGTCGTCTTAAATGATGGCCAGTAGCCTGTGTCTGTACCCGGCCTGAGATTTGCCCGATTTATTGGGGAGCTGCAGGCGATTATGCTATTGCGCCAGGAAAAACGAGTTTAAAATTGCTTATACATTTTGATGCGCCTGTCAGCAGCGTCCAGCTGCGGAACCGTGCGTAAGGCTGCTGACAGTATCGGCTAGGTGTGGAGGGATTATGGCGTACTTAACAAACGAGCAGCTGGCTCAGGTCGGTTTTAAGAAGCTCGGCAAAGATGTGAAAATCAGTGATCGAGCGAGCATTTATAATGCTGATCAAATTGAGATAGGCGATTTTTCGCGAATTGATGATTTTTGTGTGATCTCAGGCAAAATTAAATTCGGTCGTTTCAATCATATAACACCTATGTGCCTTATCGCCGGTGGAACGCCGGGTATCGTATTTGAGGATTTTTGTACGTTGGCGTACGGCGTCAAGGTATTTTCCCAGTCGGATGATTACAGCGGCGAAACGTTAACAAACTCTTTAATTCCAAAAAAATTCAAGAACGAGTTGTTTTCTGCGGTGCACGTGCACAGGCACGTAATAGTAGGCGCTGGCGCTGTCATTTTTCCAGGTGTGATACTGGCTGAAGGGTGCGCCGTAGGCGCGATGGCGCTTGTGACAAAACCTACTGACGCCTGGGGTGTCTATGCAGGCATACCGGCAAAGCGTGTCAAAGAACGTAAGAAAGATTTACTTCAACTAGAAAAAGAATTTTATGGTGAGTGCGATGAAAGTTCCCTTTAATAAGCCGCCTTATACCGGTAATGAGGATCAATACGTCACCCGCGCCATGCGCAGCGCGAAGATGTCCGGAGATGGCGACTTCACAATAAGTTGCCAGCGCTGGTTCGAAGAAACGTTTTCGTGCAAAAAGGCATTGTTAACGCCCTCTTGCACCCAGGCTCTGGAAATGGCGGCAATATTGGTCGATATACAGCCGGGCGATGAAGTAATCATGCCCAGCTATACATTCGTCAGTACCGCCAATGCCTTTGTACTTCGCGGGGCGAAAATAGTATTTGTCGATATTCGTCCGGACACGATGAATATTGATGAAACGCTGATCGAAGCGGCCATTACTGAAAAAACCAAGGTCATTGTACCGGTTCATTACGCAGGCGTGGGGTGTGAAATGGACACCATCATGGACATTGCGCAGCGACACAAGTTGTTTGTTGTCGAGGACGCGGCGCAGGGCATGATGTCCACTTATAAAGGACGTAAGCTGGGCACTATCGGTCATTTAGCTGCCTACAGTTTTCATGAAACGAAAAACTACACCAGTGGTGGTGAAGGTGGCCTGCTACTCATTAATGACGAGCGTTTTATTGGACGCGCTGAAATTATCCGTGAAAAAGGCACCAACCGTAGTCAGTTTTTCAGAGGGATGATTGATAAATACACCTGGGTGGATATTGGCAGCAGCTACCTGCCTGGTGAACTTCAGGCCGCCTATTTGTTTGGTCAATTAGAGCGGGCGGACGCGATCAACGAATTCCGATGCAAAATCTGGAATCGCTACAATGCCGCGTTTAAAGATTTGGTCGATGCCGGGCTGATCGAAACGCCGTCAGTCCCAGACGACTGTGTAGCCAACGCGCACATGTTTTATATCAAGGTCAAGGACATTGTAGCTCGCACAGCCGTGCTCAAGCATTTGAACGCGTCAGGCGTGGGTGGGGTTTTTCATTATGTGCCTCTGCACAGCGCTCCAGCCGGTATTTTGTTGGGACGTTTTAATGGCGAAGATCTGTTTACCACCAAGGAAAGTGAGCGTCTTCTTCGCCTGCCGGTCTGGTACGGGATGTCAGACGTTGAAATTCAGCACGTCATTGATTCTGTTATAGGTGCAGTTAATGCCGCCGGTCGGTAAATTAAAAGAGAAACGCGCGGGACTGCTGGCGGGCGCTTTTTTTACGAGCGCCGCTCAAGCATCAAAAATCCTGGTAGGTTTCTGCATTCTCAAGCTGATTGCTTTGTATTTGGGTGCAGATGGCCTCGGGAAATTGGGGCACTTCATGAGCCTTGTCTCCATCGCCGTCTTGTTGGCGGGGGGGGGGTTAGGGCACGGTGTCATCAAATATGTAGCCGAGTTCAAGGACAGTAAGTTCAAACTGCACAGGCTGTTTTCTACCTCAGTATTCTATGCGTTGGGGGCCTCCATACTTGTCTTGGTGGCCTTGTTTTCATTTGCCGAGAAGATATCGGTCCTGGTGTTCGGAGAGCCCCGCTTTTACTGGGTGATCCTGTGCCTTGCCATCGCGCAGGTAGCGTTCGCGTTCAATATTCTATTTTCCGGTTTCTTCAATGGGCTGGGTAAACTGAATGTGAATGCGCTGGTGCAGGTTGTTTCAAATATCCTGGCACTCCCATTAATATGGTTTTTGATTTCAAGCTACCAAATGCCGGGTGCGGCGATTGCCATGCTGGCGATCTTTGTCATGCCGATTATTGTTTCGTTGTTTTTTGTCAAAGGCATGCCGCTACTCAGAATGATCAAGTGGCGGAAGTTTGATGCAGGCATAGGCAAAGGTTTTGCCCGATTCGGTTTGATGTTGCTGGTCAGCGCGGTCATGTTTCCTGTTGTGGAAATAGTTATCAGGGAGTCGCTGATTACGCAGGTGGGGTACAGTGAGGCAGGTATATGGCAGGGAAGCATAAAGCTCTCAAGTGCTTATATTGGGTTTTTTAGCGTATTCCTGGCGTCCTACTATATGCCACTGATCTCTGCAACGCGAGAGAAGAGGGCGATCACGCTTCAGGTCATCAAGTTTATGTTACTGGTGATGGGCGGGTTCCTTATCGGCGGGAGTGTGCTTTATTTTGGCCGACACTTCTTCATTCCTCTGCTGTTGTCCTCCGAATTCAATGAGCTGGAAAATTATATAATTTTTCAGCTGGTGGGTGATTTTTTCAAGGTTTCGGCTTATGTGATCGGGTTTGTAGCCGTGGCTAAGGCTGCGACCAAGCTATACATACTGTCTGAAGTCGTTCAGGCGTTGCTGTTTGTCGGGCTGACTTTTTCGCTTGGGAAAAGCCTTGGTGGTATTTACGGTGTCATGTATTCCTACATGATTGCTTACATCATATTTTTTGTCGTGTGTGTCATCGGTTTTGCCTGCTGGGCGCGAAGATAATGGAATTGGAATTCACTCTCCCGTTGTATTTGGCATATGGCTTTTTGGCGCTGGTGGCGGCATTTGATACTTTAAGTGATAGAAAGCTACCAGCGATCGTTGTGTCTGTGCTGATGACCGTTCCACTTGTTTTCCTGGCCACGTTCAGGGCGGTTGGAGTTGGCAGCGATGATGCCGCTTATCTCGAGATGCTCTATCAGATACCGTCGGTATTGGATTGCCAGAATGTCTATTGTGACTACAGCTACGCGACGTTTAATGTCGAGTTCGGCTTTTTCATGTTCCTCTCTGTATTGGCAGCACTCGGAAAGAATTCGGCGGTGCTGTTTGGCTTTAGTTCGCTAGTCGCGGTGACGTTAAATATTCGCAGCATAAGGTATTTTTCTCCTTATTTTGCATTGGCGGTGCTGGTTTACTTCACGCATTTTTACCTGGCCAAAGAGCTCAATGCGATACGTCTGGGTTTGGCATCCGGGTTGCTATTTCTCGCCGCGGCCTATCTGGATCAGCAAAAGTATAAAATGATGGCGGCGCTGATCATTGCTGCGACGTTAGTTCATGTGTCATCGGTATTTTTTATCGTGCCAGTGGGGTTGTATCTTTTTCGACCCAAACGCAGTTTATATCTTCTTGTCAGTGCTGTTCTGATATTCATTTCTGCGACGATCGACTTTAAATCGGTGCTGCGCCAGATGGCAATCTTCGGTTTCGTGGGCGATAAAATCGAATTGTATCTCAATGCCGACATGTACAGTTATGCCTTGCCGCTTTTTGATATGGTGAATATCAAGAATTTGCTGGTGATCATTGCGGGCCTCGTTTGCTGGAAGAAATTGGAAAATCGATATCAGAGCTTCAACCTGATTTTCTGTATTTTTTATTGTGCGGCCTTCTTGCGTATTGTGCTCGGCGATTTTGCGATCCTGGCGGGTCGGGGCTACGCAAGTATCTCAATGTTCGAGTACGTGCTGATCCCCATGATCGCTGTGCATGTGTGCGGCAGAAAATTGGGCTTTTTGATAGTCGCGGCTTATGCCTTTGCAACCTTGTACCTGAACCTCAACAGCAATTCGGGGTGGACAGGTGGTTCCGAAGTGTTCTTCGATTTCTTATAGATTGTGGTTAAGGGGTGTATGAAAAACATATTGTTTGTAATGGGAGGGCTCGCTATTGGCGGGGTTGAGACATACGTGGTCAGACTGGCCAAATATCTCAAGCTGGCCGGGCATTCCGTTACCGTAACTTTACTGTCCGATAAGTATGATCAGGGGCTGTTTACCGAACTCTCCCAGCACGCGACGGTTAATATTGTCGAGCATGTTCCTTTCCTGTCTGCTTCCAGTTGGGTCAATGCACTGTTGCCGGCAAAGGCGGATACTACGAAGTACGACATCGTTCATGTCGTGGATGTGCTGACGTTGGCCTATGTTTGTTTAAATAGAGATCAGCTGGATTTTAAATTCGTCAGTGTAGGTATTTATCACTCCAAGGAAATAGCCTGGTGGCGCGGTCGTTATATCTACTTCAGAAAAAAGATGCTGGAACTGTATGATCGCAATGTTCAGCTCACGTTATTTCCCAACGAAAGAACGGCTGAGATGGCTGCCGAATTCAGTGGTTCCGACGTGTCGAGCCTGGATATTCTACCGTTGGGTATTTCTTTTGAAAGCTACAGTGCGCGCCAGCCGCTCCAATCGTCCTTGCGTATAGTTTCCGTCGGTCGTTTGGTTGACTTCAAGATCTACAATCGCCATGTCATCTCGCAGCTGGCTGAGCTTCGCAAACTCGCCGATTTTGAGTACTTCATATATGGCGATGGCCCTGAGCGCAGCGCGCTGGTTGCATTGGCTCAGTCGCACGGCGTTCAGGCCCACGTGCATTTTTGTGGTGAGGTAGATTACGCCGAACTGCCTTCTATCCTGGATGGGGCGTTTTGCTTTGTAGGGTCGGGGACGACGATTATCGAAGCCTCGGCGGCTGGTATTCCCTCTGTCGTCGGCATTGAGTCGATTGAGAAACCGCTCACGTGTGGTCTGTTTTCGGACGTTGTGGGATATTCCTATAACGAAGAGTCCGCGACCACCAACCGCGTGGGGATTTTTGATACCATTGCAGCGCTGCACGTGATGAGCCCTTCCGAGTACATGCAGGTTTCCGAGCGTCACCGGACGAAGGCCAAGCTTTTTGACATACGGGAAACCTCTGCTCAGTTTGTAGAGAAATCCAATCGCGCCCCTCGTTTCGATATTAAAATTAACCGGTGGGTTGCGATGGTTTCATTCATTAAATCTGTGATTTTTTTGGGGCCTAAAGCGCTCAAATCCAGATTCGATAGTGTGGACTGACATGTCTCTAACTATAGCAATCGTTACTCAGTATTTTTATCCTGAGAGTTTTATCATCAATGATATTGTTGAAGAGCTGGCGTCGCTTGGCCATACCGTAGAAGTATTTACGGGGCAACCTAATTATCCGGACGGTAATACCTACGAAGGCTATGAGAGCGATTCGTGCAGCGAGCACCTTTATAAAGACTCGATAAAGGTCCATCGTGCACCGTTAAGGCCACGTCGTGCAGGCGGTGCCAAGAATCTGATCCTTAACTACCTGTCATTTGTAGTTAATGGCATCAAGCATTTTCCAAAGCAAAATGCGGGAAAAAAATTCGACGCTATCATTGTGTTCGCCGTGTCTCCCATCACTGCTGCGATCCCCGCAATCGTATTGAAACGCTCTACGAATGCGCACCTGATGATCTGGGTGCAGGATTTGTGGCCCGAAACGCTGAAAGCAACCGGGTTTATAAAGAACCACTGGGCGCTGAAAGCGGTGGGTGTGCTGGTTCGGTTCATATATGCCAAGGCAGATACCGTATTGGTACAGTCTGAAGCATTTATATCGTCTGCCGAAAAGTACGTGGACAGAAGCAAGCTTGTTTATTATCCCAACTCCTATCGGCTGTCACCCGCGCCGCCAGCAGGCGCCGTCAGTGTTTTACCTGATGAAATCAATCAGCTGCTAACCTCCAATTTTTGCATCGTGTTTGCTGGCAATCTCGGATTTGCGCAATCTTTGGAAACTATCGTCGATGCGGCGAAAGCCCTGACTCACCTTGGTTGCAAGATCGTGGTGGTTGGCAGTGGTAGCCGTCTTGAATGGATGAATGAGCAAAAGCGTCTGCATGCGCTGCACAACCTGGAGTTGGTGGGGCGTTTGCCATCTGAATCAATGCCGGAATTATTCTCCAAGAGTGAAGTCCTGTTGGTGACGCTCAAAAAGGACGAAATATTCACCCTGACCATTCCCAGCAAAGTCCAGGCCTATATGGCAGCAGGCAAGCCCATCTTGGCCGCCCTTGACGGCGAGGGTGCGAGAGTCGTGCAGTTGGCGGGCGCCGGCCTTTGCTCTCCCGCAGGTGACGCGGCTGCGCTGGCGAGTAACATCGAAGAAATTTATCGCAGCGAGCCCGAAAAAAGAAGCGCCTACGGGGCCGCAGGGTATCGCTTTTTCTGTGATAATTACGAAATGAAAAGCCAATGCCACCGGTTGGTCGAAATTATTCAAGATCGAATTAAAAATACCTAGAGATCCAATATGAAAATTTTAGTGCTGGGTGTGACAGGGATGCTCGGAAGTGCTGTTTTCAAGTACATCGCCAGCCATACCTCACATAGTGTGTTTGGCACCATGCGTGGTAGAGGGGGGCGTAAGTACTTCGATGAAAAGTACGCAGAAAACTTCTATTCCGATGTTGATGTCCTGGACTACGAAACCTTGGTCGGTGTCTTCGAGCAGGCACGTCCGGACGTCGTTATCAACTGCGTGGGCTTGATCAAGCAGTTAGCCCAGGCCAAGGACCCGCTGTCGACGTTGCCGCTCAACTCGATGCTGCCGCATCGCCTGTCGAAGTTGTGCGCGCTTATTGGCGCCCGGCTTGTCCATGTCAGTACCGACTGCGTCTTTACAGGCGAGAAGGGAATGTATTTGGAGTCTGATATTTCAGACGCAGTCGACTTGTACGGAAAGTCCAAGTTTATTGGTGAAATTCAAGACCAACCTCACGCCATCACCTTGCGCACCTCAATCATCGGCCATGAGCTGGCAAGCAGTGCTTCGCTGGTTGACTGGTTCCTTTCCCAGGAAGGTGCCGTAAAAGGTTTTACGAAAGCCATATTCTCGGGTGTGCCGACCTCAGAACTCGCTCGCATCATCACCGATTTCGTGATTCCCAATCCGCAGCTGTTCGGTCTCTATCATGTTTCCGCTGAGCCTATCGATAAATTCACGTTGCTGAATGAAATCGCGAAGATTTATGAAAAGAAAATCGACATTGTGCCGGATGACCATCTAGCTATTGATCGTTCTCTGGACTCTACGCGATTCCGCCAGGCAGTGGGCTACGTTCCGCCTGCTTGGCCAGACCTTATTCAATTTATGCGCGCTCAGCGATAATTAGGAGATTTTACAGATGTTCGATAATAAAGTTTTGATGATTACCGGCGGTACCGGTTCGTTTGGTAACACCGTGCTGAAACGGTTTCTCGATACCGATGTTAAAGAAATCCGTGTGTTCAGCCGTGACGAAAAGAAACAGGAAGACATGCGCATTGCGCTGGGTAACGACAAGGTAAAGTTTTACATCGGTGATGTGCGTGACTATGCCAGCATTTCCCAGGCGATGGTCGGGGTCAATTACATCTTTCACGCCGCTGCGCTCAAGCAGGTTCCCTCCTGCGAGTTCTATCCTATGGAAGCGGTCAAAACCAACGTGATGGGCACGGAAAACGTGCTGAACGCGGCGATCGCCAACAATGTAGAACGCGTAGTGGTTCTAAGCACGGATAAAGCCGTCTACCCAATCAATGCGATGGGTATTTCCAAAGCCATGGCGGAAAAGCTGGTCGTTGCCAAGTCCCGGATGATCCCGCAAAACGGTCCTGTCATTTGTTCCACGCGCTACGGCAACGTTATGGCTTCCCGAGGTTCGGTGATCCCCCTGTTCATCAATCAGTTGAAGCAGGGCGGCGAACTGACGGTAACTGACCCCAACATGACCCGTTTCCTCATGTCCCTGGAAGATTCGGTTGATTTGGTTTTGCATGCTTTTGAATATGCCGAACAAGGCGATATTTTCGTACAAAAGGCGCCTGCATCGACCGTCGAAGATTTGGCTCAAGCGCTCAAAGAGCTGTTCAAGTGCATGAACTCGATCAAGGTGATCGGCACGCGTCACGGCGAGAAGCTTTACGAGTCGTTGATTTCTCGCGAAGAAATGGCCAAGGCAGAAGACATGGGCCGTTACTACCGGATCCCTGCGGACAATCGCGACCTGAACTATGAGAAATATTTCGTAGAGGGTGAAACGCATATTTCGGAGTTGGACGACTACACATCACACAATACTGAACGCCTGGACGTTGAGGGTGTTAAAGCGCTGCTGATGAAGTTGGAGTTTGTTCGGGAGCAACTCAATGCTTAAAGTCATGACCCTGGTGGGCACTCGGCCGGAACTCATCAAAATGAGCCGCGTGATCGCAGAACTGGACAAACAGACCCACCATATTTTGGTGCATTCCGGTCAGAACTACGATTATGAGCTTAACCAGGTATTTTTTGATGACCTGGATATTCGCAAGCCCGACCATTTCCTGGGCGCCGTAGGTGATACTGCGGCCCAGACGATCGCTCAGGTTATCGCTAAATCGGATGAGTTGTTCGAGTCGGAAAAGCCGGATGCACTCCTGCTCTACGGGGATACCAATACCTGTCTGGCTGTCATTTCTGCCAAGCGCAGAAAAATCCCGGTTTTCCATATGGAAGCGGGTAACCGTTGCTTCGACCAGCGCGTGCCCGAGGAGCTGAATCGCAAGGTTCTCGACCACCTCAGCGATATAAACATGGTGCTGACCGAACACGCCCGTCGCTATCTGCTGGATGAGGGCGTACGCCCGGAAACGATCATCAAGACCGGGTCGCACATGGCAGAAGTCCTGGACTTCTACATGCCCAAGATCCAAGCGTCCGATGTACTGGCTCGCGAAGGGCTGACCTCCGGTGGCTTCTTTATTGTCAGCACGCATCGTGAAGAGAACGTAGATACCCCGGATAATCTTCGGGATCTGATTGGCTCGCTGAAGGCACTGGCCGACGAGTACAAGCTGCCTATTATTGTTTCCACACACCCAAGGACGCGTAAGCGCCTTGAAGCATTGGGTGAGTCGCTTGACCATCCACTGATTCGCTTCGTTAAGCCGTTCGGTCTGCTCGACTACATCAAGTTGCAGATGGAAGCGTTTTGCATTCTGTCCGACAGCGGCACCATCACTGAAGAAGCGTCTTTGCTGAACCTGCCGGCGGTGACGATTCGCAACGCTCACGAGCGGCCAGAAGGCATGGATGAGGGCACGCTTATCATGTGTGGCCTGACGACTGATCGCGTGCTCAACGCTGTCAGGGTCGTGACCAGCCAGCATGTACGTGGCGAACGAGTGATGTCGGTGGTAGGCGATTATTTGGGGGGCGCCGTCTCCAAAAAAGTCGTGCGCATTGTGCACAGCTATACCGATTATATTAATCGCACCGTTTGGTCTAAATCCTAAACAAGGAGTTTGGTGTGCGCATATTTGTGACTGGGGCATCTGGATTTGTTGGTAGCCGGTTGGTCCAAGTGTTATCCGCTCGTACAGATGTTCAGGTCACGGTTGCCGTCAGAGACCCCGGTTTTTCCTGTCCTGGCGCCGATCAAGTGGTTCAATTCGACGACCTGTCGAGCGCTGATTTTTCGGGCGTTCTGACCGGGGTTGAGGCGGTTGTTCATTGCGCGGCCCGCGTTCATGTGATGAACGATTCCGAGGCCGATCCGCTTGAAGCCTTTCGCCGCGTCAATGTCCAGGGCACCCTGGCCCTGGCGCATCAGGCGGCGCAGGCTGGTGTGCGACGCTTTGTGTTCCTCAGTTCAATCAAGGTCAACGGTGAAGGCACGGTCTCGGGCGCGCCTTATACCGCCGATCAGCCGCCGGCACCGTCGGACCCTTACGGCATATCGAAGATGGAGGCCGAACAGGGTCTCCTGGAATTGGCTGCAACGACAGGGATGGACGTGGTGATCATCCGTCCGGTGTTGGTTTATGGCCCGGGTGTAAAGGCCAACTTCCTGAGCATGATGCGTTGGCTGCACAAAGGTGTGCCATTGCCTTTCGGCGCCATCCATAACGCGCGCAGTCTGGTCGCGCTGGATAACCTGGTTGATCTTTCGATTACCTGCATCACTCATCCAGCCGCCGCCAACCAGGTATTCATGGTCAGTGATGGCGAGGATCTTTCAACCACTGTTTTATTACGCAAAATGGCGTCCGCGCTGGGCAAACCTGCGCGTCTTCTTCCCGTTCCGGCCTCGTTGCTCAGTGTGGCCGCAATTACCCTGGGCAAACGCAGTCTGTCCCAACGGTTGTGCGGTTCCTTGCAGGTCGATATTGGGAAGACGCGTGCCCTTTTAGGCTGGACGCCTCCGCTGTCGGTTGATGAGGCGCTCAAGGTCACTGCGTCTGCTTATATGGAAAGTCAAAACACATGAGTTATTGGTGGATCGTTCCGGTTGTTGCGTTTGTCTCGTTTGTCATGACCGCTGTGCTTAGGCGCTATGCGTTATCTCGAAGCATCATTGATATACCGAACGCACGGAGTTCACATTCTGTTCCTACGCCAAGGGGCGGCGGGGTAGCCATTGTATTGGCCTTTCTTGCGGTACTCCCGCTGGTCGGGTGGCTGGACCTGGTCCCGTGGCCTTCGCTCGTCGCAGCAGGCGGCGCCGGAGTGGTAATAGCGGTCCTGGGCTTTATGGATGACCATGGGCACATTGCCGCTCGCTGGCGTTTGGCAGGGCATTTTGCAGCGGCGGCATGGGCGTTGTTCTGGATCAACGGACTGGCCCCGCTGAACATATTCGGATGGGCCCTGGATCTGGGCCTTGCGGGTAATGTGCTGGCGGCTGTCTATATCGTCTGGATGCTCAATCTCTACAATTTCATGGATGGAATTGACGGTATCGCCAGCGTGGAAGCGATTTGCGCCTGCCTGGGCGCCTGTTTGCTTTACGTATTGGGCGGTCACCCGCAGATGATCTGGCTGCCTTTATTGCTGGCAGCGGCAGTGGGGGCATTTCTGGTTTGGAATTTTCCACCGGCCAAGATTTTCATGGGGGATGCCGGTAGCGGTTTCCTGGGGATTACCTTGGCCTTCTTCTCACTGCAGGCAGCCTGGGTCAAATCGGATTTTTTCTGGGCATGGTTGATTTTGCTCGGCGTCTTCGTCGTCGACGCGACCTGCACGCTTGTTCGTCGCTTGGTAAGGGGTGATAAGGTTTACGAAGCACATCGCAGTCATGCTTATCAATTTGCCTCGCGCAAATATGGCAAGCACCTGCCAGTGACCATGGCCGTTGCTGCCATCAACGTTTTTTGGCTTTTGCCTATTGCGGCGGGTGTAGTCTTGAGCGGATGGGATGGCACATGGGCTTTGGTTGTTGCCTACTTGCCGTTGGTCGCGCTGGCGATAAAGTTTCATGCCGGCGAGCTCGAGATGATGGTCGCGCAGAAGTAAAGGTTATCGTAGTCGGTCAGCGAGTCCTGAAAAGCCCGTGGATGGCTTTGCAGTATTAGGCATTGGAATGTACAGAGGTGTTCGAAGGGGTTATGGATAAGTTACGGGCGTTCTTAGTCGGTTTGCCTCGACGCAAAAAGCGGCTGATTCAGGTCAGTACCGATGTAATGGTGGTCTGGGCTGCATTGTGGCTTGCTTTCGTCGTACGTCTGGGCGTCGATGAAATGGCTAATCCAATCATCGCTCACCTTTGGCTGTTTATTGCCGCACCTGTCGTGGCGATACCCCTGTTCATTCGTTTCGGTATGTACCGAGCGGTGATGCGGTATTTCGGTAACGATGCGCTGATTGCGATTATCAAGGCGGTCAGTCTTTCATCGCTGATTCTCGGCGTGGTCGTATATTGGTACAGCAATCACCAGAATGTGGTCCCGCGCTCGATCATTTTCAACTATTGGTGGCTCAGCCTGATCATGGTCGGCGGCCTGCGTCTGGCGATGCGCCAATACTTCCTGGGTGACTGGTTTACGGCGGCTCAGCACGTTCCGTTCACTAGCCGGGAAGATGGTCTGCCGCGCGTTGCTATTTATGGCGCGGGCGCAGCCGGCAACCAATTGGTCGCGGCGTTGAGGATGGGCAGGGTGATGCGCCCTGTCGCGTTTATCGACGATGATGAAAGCATCACTGATCGCGTCATTTCGGGTCTGCAGGTGTACAAGGCCAAACATATCCAGCGAATGATCGATACCACTGGCGCCCAGGAAATACTGTTGGCCATCCCTTCCTCCAACCGTGGGCGTCGCCGTGAAATCCTCGGTTTCCTCGAAGGCTTCCCGCTCCACGTACGAAGCGTTCCGGGTTTCATGGACCTGGCCAGCGGTCGCGTCAAGGTCGATGACATCCAGGAAGTCGACATCGCCGACTTGCTGGGTCGCGACACGGTGCCTGCACAGGACGAGCTCCTGGAACACTGCATCAAGGGCCAGACTGTTCTGGTCACTGGCGCAGGCGGTTCGATCGGTTCCGAGTTGTGCCGGCAGATTCTGGCGTTGCGTCCAACGACGCTGCTGTTGTTCGAACACAGTGAGTTCAATCTCTACAGCATCCTGTCGGAACTTGAGCAGCGCGTGGTCCGTGAGTCGTTGCCCGTCAAGTTATTGCCCATCCTTGGTTCTGTGCGTAACCCGTCCAAACTGCTGGATGTGATGAAAACCTGGCGCGTGGATACGGTTTATCATGCTGCAGCGTACAAGCATGTACCGATGGTTGAGCACAACATCGCAGAAGGTGTGCTGAACAACGTCATCGGGACGTTGAATACTGCCCAGGCCGCCCTTCAAGTTGGTGTTTCCAACTTTGTTCTGATCTCTACGGACAAAGCCGTGCGCCCGACCAATGTCATGGGCAGTACCAAGCGTTTGGCCGAACTGACCCTGCAGGCGCTCAGTCGTGAACTGGCTCCCGTATTGTTCGGTGACAAGTCGAATGTCTCCCGCGTCAACAAGACCCGTTTCACGATGGTTCGTTTCGGCAATGTACTGGGTTCTTCGGGCTCGGTGATTCCGCTCTTTCACAAGCAGATCAAGTCTGGCGGCCCATTGACGGTCACCCATCCGAAGATCACGCGTTACTTCATGACGATCCCTGAAGCGGCGCAGTTGGTGATTCAGGCAGGCTCCATGGGCCTGGGCGGTGATGTGTTTGTGCTGGACATGGGCGAGCCGGTGAAGATTGTCGAGCTGGCCGAAAAAATGATTCATCTGTCCGGCTTGAGCGTGCGTTCCGAAAAGAATCCCCATGGCGATATTGCCATCGAATTCTCCGGCTTGCGTCCCGGCGAAAAGCTTTACGAAGAGTTGCTGATTGGCGACAACGTCGTCGCGACCCAACACCCGATGATCATGAGTGCCAACGAAGATTATCTGTCATGGGAAGTCCTCAAGGGCAAGCTCACTGAGTTGCTTGCAGCGGTGGATGAAGACGATTACACCCGTGTCCGCCAGCTTCTGCGCGACACGGTCAGCGGCTATGCGCCTGACGGCGAAATCGTTGACTGGATCTATCAGCAACGTCGCCTGGAGCCGTGAGTTAACACCCTGTTACTCAACCGCTTTTGACACCCTCCAACCATCGCCTAAGTTAGAAAAGCAGCTTCGGAAAAGCTGCTTTTCTCTTACCGATGTCATGGAGCGTCACCGATGCAAAACACCTACGTTTCCTCCCTTGTCTTTGCCTTCCTCGCCAGCCTCTCTGTCGCCACCACCGCAGCCCCATCCGTCAAACCTGAAGCCCCAACCCCCATCTCCGCGCAAATGATCAAAGCCGAGCAATCCGCCAAGGTCAACCTCAACGCGGCCGATGCTGAAACCCTGCGCCGCGATTTGTTCGGTATCGGCGCCGCCAAGGCGAAAGCGATCGTTGCTTTTCGCGAAAGCAATGGCCCGTTCACTGCGGTGGATGAGTTGCTGGAGGTAAAGGGTATTGGCAAGGCCCTGCTGGAGAAGAATCGCGACAGGTTGATTATCAACTGAAGAACGTAGCCACGAAGGCCGATCATTGATCGGCCTTTTAGCCTGTGTGTTTCTAGCCCAGTCCTGGCATGAAATGTGGTTACCTCAAGATTATCGATTGTTCGACAGTCACCCTTGATGGAGGATCGCCCCATGTACAAAGACTATCCGGCCGCCTACCAAGTCAGCAAAGGCTCGGCATTACAGGTGGATACGGCGTTCTACGAGCGCATCCGGGATCGCCGGGACCAGCGCACGCTGGTCGAACAGTTCGAGGTGCCTATCCGCACGGGCAGGGCATGGAAAGTCCCTGCCGGGCATGTCTTCCGCGTGACCACTCCGGTGGGTCCGCAGGTGGGGGATTTCAACGTGTGGAACGCCAATGATCCGCGCGAGCGCCTCTGGGCAGCTCGCACCCGGCAACTTCAAGGTGCCCATGTCAGCACCCACGACCGTTTGTGGTCGAACCTTCCGTTCCTGCGGCCACTGGTGACCATTACCGATGACAGCCTGGCAGGCTACGGCATCGATGAACATGGCGGGCGCCTGCATGATTTGCTTGGCACGCGCTGCGATCCTTATGTGAACCGTATGCTCACCGGTGAGGACTTTCATCATCATTGCCATTCGAACCTGACTCGCGCGGTATTGCCCCACGGTCTGACGGAATTCGATGTGCACGACGTGCTGAATATTTTTCAGTGCACCGGGCTCAATCACGATGACATGTACTTTATGAAAGCCTGTCCGGCACAGAAGGGCGATTACCTGGAGTTTTTTGCCGAGATTGATTTGCTGTGCGCGCTGTCGACGTGTCCGGGTGGGGATTTGTCACTGCCGATGTGGGGGCCGGACGCGCAGGACCCGTTGACGGTGTGTCGTCCGTTGGGCGTCGAGATCTACCAATTGGAGGAGGGGTTGCTTGAAGGCTGGAGCCAGCCCGAGCGTGCTGCCTATAAAGGGCAGCACGGGTTGCAGATTGCCAAGGCGGCTTGGGGGTAACCCCAAGGCTCAACGATCCTGGGCATCCTTGGCATCCGCCTGCGCATTGCGCTCGGCCACGCGTTTGCGTTGTTCGTCGGTGAGTTCCACTTTGTTGGCGCTGTCGCGCAGCATCATCAATCCACCGACTATCGATCCGATCGCAACTACCATAATCAACCACGCATACCACGGCATAAGGCTCTCCTTGAGGCAGGTTGCCGGGGGAGAATTTTCCCACGGTAATAACTGCTTTGAGTTACGGGCGTTCTGAGTAGTTCAGTGTAGGCCCGTTCTGCCTCACAAGTCTTATAGCCCGGTCAACATCGCATCTGCCGGCGCATCGGCGCGGTCTTGGGCGGTCAGTTGGAAGTAGATGAAGCCCACGGCCATGAAGCCAAGGAAGATCAACCCGATCAGTGTATTGAACCAGGCCATCGCCACCAGGCACACCACGGCCAGTACCAGCGCGATGCCCGGTACGATGGGGTAGCCCGGTGCACGGAAAGTCCGCTCCAGCAGCGGTTCGGTTTTGCGCAATTTGAACAGGCTGAGCATGCTCATGATGTACATGACGATGGCGCCGAACACCGCCATGGTGATCATCGCAGCGGTCAGGGTCATGCCGCCCAGGTTGATCAGGCCGTCGCTGTAGATGGCCGCGATGCCGACCACGCCGCCGGCGATGATGGCGCGGTGAGGTGTCTGAAATCGCGACAGTTTGGCCAGGAAAGGCGGCAGGTAACCGGCGCGCGCCAGGGCGAAGAACTGGCGCGAGTAGCCGAGGATGATGCCGTGGAAACTTGCCACCAGGCCGAACAGGCCGATCCAAACGAGCATGTGCAACCAGCCGGAGCTTTCGCCGACCACGGTTTTCATGGCCTGGGGCAGCGGGTCGTTGATGTTTGACAGGGTGCGCCAGTCGCCCACGCCGCCCGCGAAGAACATCACGCCCATGGCCAGGATTACCAGGGTGAGGATGCCGCTGATGTAGGCTTTTGGAATGGTGCGCTTGGGATCTTTCGCTTCTTCGGCGGCCATGGCCGCGCCTTCGATGGCGAGGAAGAACCAGATGGCGAAGGGGATCGCGGCGAACATGCCGGCAATCGCCGGGGCACCGAAGGTGTCGGAACCGGCCCAGCCGTTCAGGGCGAAGTTGCTGAAGCTGAAGGCGGGCGCCACCACGCCCATGAACACCAGCAGCTCAGCGACGGCGAGCACGCACACCACCAGTTCGAAGGTGGCGGCGAGTTTCACGCCGAGGATGTTCAGGCCCATGAACACGATGTAGGCGCCGACGGCGGCGTGTTTCGGGTCCAGCGCTGGAAACTGCACGTTGAGGTAGGCGCCGATGGCCAGGGCGATCGCGGGTGGCGCGAAGACAAACTCGATCAGGGTTGCCAGGCCGGCGATCAAGCCGCCTTTTTCACCGAAGGCGCGGCGTCTGTAGGCAAAGGGGCCGCCGGCGTGGGGAATCGCCGTGGTCAGTTCGGTGAAGCTGAAGATGAAGCAGGTGTACATCGCGGCGACCATCAATGAGGTCACCAGAAATCCCAGTGTGCCGGCCACACCCCAGCCATAGCTCCAGCCGAAGTACTCGCCGGAAATCACCAGCCCGACAGCGATGCCCCATAGATGCAGGGTGCCCAAGGTGGGTTTGAGTTGTGTGTTCATTGTGAGGAGTTCCCTGAACGGTTGGAATGATTCAGGGTGTTGCAGTGGGCATGCCAGCCTGAGAATCATTGTCGTAAAGCGATGCAACTGTCGTGTGGAAGATGGTTTGGCGTTTGAAAATTCTCATCATTGCACCAGGCAGGTGCAGCCCTGCCTGGACTGCCGCCATCGCGGGCAAGCCCGGCTCCCACAGTGGACCGCATTCCAGTATGGGAGTGGGCTTCCCCGCGATGAACATAGGTATCTACACAACTCTGTATCGCTCACCCGTAACCACGATGCGAAGCGAGCCGCTCTTGATCTTGATCTGCTTTTGATCTCAGGCGCCCCGTTAAAC